>DYSN01000011.1 GCA_020718205.1 Draconibacterium orientale | reverse complement strand
AGCACGGGTGGTAGGACTCGAACCCACGACTCCTGGTTTTGGAGACCAGAGCTCTACCAACTGAGCTACACCCGTGTATGAAACAAATTGATATGGCCGATAAAAGCACTTTCGTGCTTTTACCTTGATATCACTTTAATTTCAATATTTATTTTATAAATCTTAGTCTAGAATATTAGTTACCTGACCAGCACCTACGGTTCTACCACCTTCACGGATAGCAAAACGTAAACCTTTGGTCATGGCAATCTTGCTAATCAACTTAACTTCAACAGTTAAGTTATCACCAGGCATAACCATTTCTACTCCTTCAGGTAACATAATTTCGCCAGTTACGTCGGTTGTTCTAAAATAGAACTGAGGACGATACTTATTGTGGAATGGGGTATGACGACCACCTTCTTCTTTTTTCAGGATATAAACTTCAGCATTAAAGTGAGCGTGAGGAGTTACTGAACCGGTAGCTGCAATAACCATACCTCTTCTGATTTGATCCTTGTCAATACCTCTTAAAAGAAGACCAGCGTTATCGCCAGCTCTACCTTCGTCAAGGATTTTGCGGAACATTTCAACACCAGTTACAACAGACTTTAATTTTTCGGCACCCATACCAATGATATCAACTGTATCACCAGTGTGAATAATACCAGTTTCAATTCTACCTGTAGCTACAGTACCACGACCGGTGATTGAGAAAACGTCCTCAACTGGCATCAGGAATGGTTTATCCTGATCTCTTTCAGGAAGTGGAATCCAGGTGTCGCAAGCGTCCATTAAATCCATAATCTTTTCCATCCATTTAGGTTCTTTATTCAAGCCACCTAAAGCAGAACCCTGGATAACTGGGGTATTGTCGCCGTCGAATTTGTAGAAATCGAGTAATTCTCTGATTTCCATTTCAACAAGTTCCAATAACTCTGGGTCATCAACCATGTCAACTTTGTTCATGAATACAACCAAACGAGGCACACCTACCTGACGAGCCAAAAGAATGTGCTCACGGGTTTGAGGCATTGGACCATCAGTTGCAGCAACTACAATGATAGCGCCGTCCATTTGGGCAGCACCTGTTACCATGTTTTTAACGTAGTCAGCGTGACCGGGACAGTCAACGTGCGCATAGTGACGGGTTGCAGTTTGGTACTCTACGTGGGCAGTATTAATGGTAATACCTCTTTCTCTTTCTTCAGGAGCATTGTCAATCGAATCAAATGATTTGATTTCAGCCAGACCTTTTTCAGCCAACACTACTGTAATAGCAGCAGTTAAGGTAGTTTTACCGTGATCCACGTGGCCGATAGTACCGATGTTAACGTGTTCTTTCGACCTATCAAATTTTTCTTTAGCCATATCGAAATTAATTAAAAATAATGAAATTAAATTGTTATTTATTGTTTGAGCCGATGACGAGAGTTGAACTCGTGACCTCTTCCTTACCAAGGAAACGCTCTACCACTGAGCTACATCGGCTTTAATATTAATAAAAAAAGAGCGGGAGACGGGGCTCGAACCCGCCACCTAAAGCTTGGAAGGCTTTCGCTCTACCAAATGAGCTACTCCCGCAATAATCTTTAAATTCAATGGTAAAAATTTCCGTTCTTCATCTATCCTCTGTAGAGAAAATACGATGAATAATGTGTGGGGAGAGGAGGATTCGAACCTCCGAAGGTGTCACCAACAGATTTACAGTCTGCCCCATTTGGCCGCTCTGGAATCTCCCCAATATTTTCGAGCCGATGGAGGGATTCGAACCCCCGACCAGCTGATTACAAATCAGCTGCTCTGGCCAACTGAGCTACATCGGCTTCTCGTGAATTTATTGATTGAAAACATTTCAATGAACTTACCGCAAAAAAAGTTGCAGTCCCTTCTTTAAAAAAGGACTGCAAAAATATAAACTCTACTCTAAATAACAAAGATTTTTAAATATTTTTTTTATTTCATTATCTTATCTTTTCTTTATGTTTAATTAACTGATTTTTAACTGCCTCATAAGATTGCTCAAAGGCATCTTCAAAACTGGCTGACTGTCTTTTCGAAAACATTTCGTTTCCATTTACTAAAACTTTGACTTCGGCCACTTTATTTTCTCTTCTATCTGATTTATCCAGGTGCAAATTGACACTAACTCCAAGTATGGGTTCGTAAAAGGTATTGAGCTTGGAAACCTTACTATTGATGTACGTTTCTAGTTTTTGGTCAGCATCAAAGTGAATGGATTGAATGTCTACTTTCATTTTACCTCCTTATTTTAAGCTTTTGGATGAGCTTGTTGATATACTTTTTTTAATTTTTCAATGGTGTTGTGGGTATAAATTTGCGTTGCTGCCAGACTGGAGTGCCCTAATAATTCTTTTACTGCATTTAAATCGGCTCCATTATTCAGCATATGTGTCGCAAAAGTATGTCTCAACACGTGTGGACTTTTTTTGTCTTGTGTACTTACAAGGCTAAGATAAGAATTAACTATTCTGTAAACAAGCTGTGGATATATTTTTTCGCCTTTTTCTGTTAAAAAAACCCATTCATCGGGAATTTCACTTTTAAAAAACTGTCTTCTTACTGATAAATAGTTAGTTAGTAAAGTCAATATTTCCTTATGCAATGGAATTATTCTTACTTTATTTCTTTTCCCCAAAACACGAATCTGACTCTGATAAATGTCTATATCACTGATTTTCATTCCTATAAGCTCAGCTCTCCGTATTCCGGTGGAATAGAACAGTTCTATGATTAACCGATTTCGTTGGTCGATAAACTCATTTATTGTGCCATTTTTGGGTATTATAGTTGATAATTGCTCCATTCTGCTCTCTTCAACATACACAGGAAGTCGTTTCCTGATTTTTGGACCCTGAATTTTTTTTGTAGGATTTTTTGGCAAATTACTTTGTTTTGCCAGATAATGAAAAAAGCTTCTCACAACACTAAGTTTTCGATTCACTGTTTTCTCAGATTTCCCTTCATCTATCTGCGAAGCAAGCCAGCTTTTAATATGGAAATCCGAAACATCACCTAAATTATCCACTTCATATTCGGATTTTAGATAATTAGAAAATTGCAATATATCGTTCTGGTAGGATAGAATTGTGTGAGGGCTATACCGCTTTTCGTATTCCAGATATTTGAGAAAGTCTTCCAAAAAATCGCTTTTGATTTGTTTCAGGCTAAAATACCAAAATATTTTAAATAATACATTTTCTGTAAACTAAAAAAGCCATGCCTTATGACATGACTTTTTCAGTTTATCTACATTCAAAATACTACATCTCTTCGTTAGAGTTGAGCTGTTGAATATATATCGCTTTTAGTTTTTGCTCACGCTGTTTAACAGAAGGTTTCACAAATCGTTGACGTGCTCTTAACTCTTTAACTACACCAGTTCTTTCAAACTTTCTTTTTAGTTTCTTTAGGGCACGATCAATATTTTCGCCCTCTTTTACCGGAACAATAATCATACTAAATACGCTCTCTTTCTTTTTTAAAATTAAACAAAATAAATATTTATTTGCATACCAGCATTTTAACTACCGGTATTTTCGGGTGCAAAGGTAATTTCTTTTTATAATTAGTCAATCTTTTTAAAAAAAAATTTATTATTCCTTAGATTTACTGAATTTACAATGGATTGAATGATTGGTATAGGAGATATTTAATATATTTGACGCCACACAACCAGAGACTAATACTAAATATTAAAAAAAAGCTTTTTGATTTTTGTGTTCATCATTAAGAAGAATTTTAATAATGAAGAGAATAATGCCCCAACAAAATTGGTTTTTTATAAAGGATGTTTTTTTTGTCACCCTATTTTTTATTGTTGCTGAAACTATATCGGCGCAAAGTGGCTATTGCAATAATTCCGAACCCTTCTGCACCAATGATATAACGACATTCCCTGCAGGGGTTGATATGCCAGATGCTGAACCTGGACCTTATTATGGTTGTCTTAGTTCTCAGCCAAATCCTGCGTGGTATCATATGCGAATTGCATCTCCAGGAAATATTACAATACAAATTAGTAGTAATCCGCCAAAAGATATTGACTTTATCTGTTGGGGGCCGTTTAGCGACCCCCATGCTCCTTGTGCCAATCAACTAATTGAACTAAATGAGGTTGATTGCAGCTATGCTTATGGAACTGAGCCCGAAGTTTGTGCTATTTCCACTACTTTCGATGGAGAATACTATATATTGCTGATAACCAACTACAGTAATGATGAATGCGCTATTTCTTTTGAGAAAATTTCAGGAACTGGTGAGACAGACTGTGGCATTGTTCCTGCCGCAGCATCCAATAATGGCCCTATTTGCGTTGGAGAAACACTTGAATTATATGCTGAGTTTATAAATAATGCAACTTATACATGGTCAGGTCCTAATAGCTTTACATCCAATTTACAAAACCCAACTATTCCAAATGCACAATTGAGTTATGCAGGAATATATAATGTTGTAGTATCACTTGGGGGAAATTCTTCAATACCCTATCCTACTGAAGTAATAATAAACGCCAATCCTGTTGCAGATTTCATTTTTTACAACACTTGTATAGGTGATGAAGTTCAGTTTAACGATTTGTCAACCTGTGCAACCCCTGCTACTCCCATACAAACCTGGCAATGGAATTTTGGAGATGGAAATACTTCTGCACTTCAAAATCCAACTCATACCTATGACCCTTCCGGCCCACCGGAATTTGATGTATCACTAAATGTAATTACGACGGGTGGTTGTGAGAATGAAATTGTAAAACATCTTGTTTTATATCCTTTACCCGAAGTTAATTTTACATATATAGCAGCATGCACTGGCGCTGAAGTCGAATTCTTCGATGAATCAAGTTGCATTAACCCCGATATTCCCATTGTTGAATGGCTTTGGGATTTTGGTGATGGCGGCACATCCACCGAACAAAACCCCGTACATATATACTCTGGTGGTGGACCTACTTCATTTACTGTAACTTTAACAGCCACTACATCCGCAGGCTGCCAAAATCAAATATCAAGTTCGGTTGAGCTGTACCAAAACCCAACCGCAGATTTTGAATACACATTTGTCGATGGATCCAGTTGCATTGAATCTGTGGTTTCTTTTAATGATGAATCATCAGCCAACGAGGGTCAAATTGTGAGCTGGTTATGGGATTTTGGCGACGGAAACAGTTCCAACATCCAAAACCCAACCCATTCCTATTCCGATGATGGAACCTATATCATTTCGCTCATTGTTGAGAATTCCAGTGGATGCACGGATCAAAATCAGCTCCCGGTAACAATTCATGACTATCCGTTCATTGATTTTTCATACAACACCGTGTGTTTTGGAAATGCAACTGAATTCATCGATTCTGATTATATTAATATGAGTGAAACAGAGAGTTGGCTCTATGATTTTGGCGATGGGAATACATCCACCGAATCCAATCCATCACATATTTACCAATCATCAGGAAATTTTACCGTAATTTTTACTATAACAAATGTCCATGGATGCAGCAATTCTATTTCCAAAGTAGTGGAAGTTAATGAGTTGCCTCAGGCTGCATTTAATAGTTCCACGGTATGCTTGTACTCTCCTACTCAATTCACCAATCAATCCACCTCACAGTCGGGATTTGAGTTTTTTGAATGGGATTTTGGGGATGGAAATACTAGTACCTTGCAGCATCCAACCCACACATTTGAAAACTATGGATTGATAAATGTTCAACTTGTGGTTGGTAGTACCGAAGGTTGTTTAGATACAGTGGTTGAACCAGTGACAATTTGGAAACCTCCTGTGGCTAATTTTAACAGCAGCGACTCGGCTTGCATGAGCGGTCTGGTATATTTCTCCGATAGCTCATACTCCAATGAAAGCGAAGTGACTCAATATTTCTGGAATTTTCCCGATGGTCATATATCTTTGGATGCCAATACCTATTTTGTATTTTTAAATACCGACATCTTCTACAATATTAGCCTTATGGTTACCGATGATAGATGGTGCAGAGATACAATAACCGAGACCATTTTTATAAATCCTGAGCTTTCGATGAATTTTAATTCGGACACCGCTTGCTTTGGACAATCCACTGAGCTTTCGGCATACATTATTGAACCACAAACAGATAGCATTGTTCAATATACCTGGGTATTTCAGGATGGGAGTCCACAGATAACCACAACCAACCGAACTATTAACCATGAATTTACTCATTCGGGGATTTTTGATGTGCAAATGCAGGCTTTGAATACATTTGGATGTGAAAACACTGTAAGGCGAACAGTAAAAGTTTGGCAAAATCCGCAAGCCAATTTTTCATTTCAGGAAAGCTTCTGCAACGATAGCAGCCTATTTTTTGATGAATCTTTGCCTGGAGAAAACAATCTTTCTACCTGGGTATGGAATTTTGGCGATGGTACAAATCATACCATCCATGCTCCCAACCCTTCAAATACCTTCCATCATTATGCCCCCTATCACTATCAATATAATACTCAATTGGCTGTAATAGATGCCAATGGATGCCAGGACAGCATTTCAAGGCAAATGAATCATTTTCCGTGTGTTATGGTGAATTTTTATAATGACACAACCTGGATATGCCAAAACACTCCGGCAGTTTTTATCGATAGCACGGTCTGTGATTCTGAATATAACATTAACCAGAAAACCTGGATATTTGGTGATGGGGAATCAGCAGTGGTTCCTCCTGACACAGATACCATTCTTCATCAATATCAAACCCATGGAATCTACAATGCCGGTCTTCTGGTAACATATGAGTTAGATGGTATGATTGTAATGGATAGTTTAAAAAAACAAGTATCAATTTCGGCCAGTCCTCAGATTTCTTTCACTACTCAGAATTTATGTCTTGGTATTGAAACCCCATTTATCAATTCTTCGCATATAGCTGCAGATATGTTGGAATGGTCTATCTGGAATTATGGCGATGGGCAAGACACCACAATTAATTATACAACTGGTATAAATGAGCACTATCATCGCTATGATGAAGATGGCGAATATCAAATCAAACTCATCATAAAGGCCAGCAACAACTGCATTGACAGCACTTCCATGAGTTTGGTTGTACACCCTGTTCCTCAGATTGGTTTCCTGGCCGACACCACTATACATTGCAAAAATGCAAGAATAATTCTAACCGACACCAGCCTTATTAACTCAGGAACGATAGCGAACAGACTCTGGACATTTGGCGACGGAGACTATCTCTCTACTTCGAACGATACGGTGAGTCATGTGTATTCATCGGGGATTTTTAGTGTAAGCCTTCAAAATACATCTAATCATTTCTGTCAGAGCACCTTGACACTCGAAGATTATATTTTAATTAACCCGATAGAAAAGGCCGATTTTCGTGTTGAACCAGAAGAAATAAGCATTGAAAGCATTTCAAATCTCGGTATTATAAACAATGTTTCGAATGATAGCTACCTTCGCTGGGCATTGTGCGACACTATTTTTTGGGAAAATGTTTATACCCCCAATATTGTCGATAGCATATTCGACACTGGATTCTACCATCTTAAAATGTACACCATCAATGAGTTTGGTTGCATGGATTCGCTCGAAAAAACATTTATAGTAACTCCAGTTTACAATTTCTATATCCCCTCTGCTTTTTCGCCTAACGAAAATGGAATCAACGACACCTTTGGGCCGGTGGGGAAATATTTCGATATGCAGAGTTACGAGTTGAAGATTTACAACAGATGGGGACAAGTGGTCTTTCAAACCCATGATTTTTTTCAACATTGGGATGGAAAAATGACGAACGGATTAAGAGCTCCTATGGGAACTTATGCTTATATTATAAAATTGGCGGATATGGATGGCAATAATAAGTTGATTCGGGGATCAGTCTCTTTGTTACTTTGAAAATATCCAGGCTCCCTGAAATTTTTTTCGATATTCGGTCAATGCTGTTCCCGCTTCTTTTTCAGAAATAAATCTATCAATAGCCACTCTTATTTTTCCTTGTTCTTCAACAATAACCGCATTGGAATACCCCATTTCTTTATAACCTTTCACAGCCGAATCAGCATCAGATTTTCTGTTGAAGCTACCAATAATAATGTAGAAAGCTTTATTTTCGGATATGACAATCCGGCTTTCTTCTACCTGGATTACTTGTCTGGTTTCTATCGTGCCTGCCACATGCTGAATTTGCTCACCAGTTTCGCAAATCACAGTAACCGGCTGAATATCTTCTTTTTGCCCAAACCAAACCAAAACATAGCCATCCTGAATACCAACCCCAATACTTTTCCAGGGAGTTGCAGCCCAGTTTTGAGCACTGTTAATCATGTTGGCAGTGTAGGGAATTCCAAGCCAAAATTCCAAAACAAAATTCAGGTCGAGTTGGGTATTTTCCCAATAGGTGATTTCCCAGGCCTTACCAGGATAGCCAGAAATCTCTTTAGCTTTATCTTTTATATCGTTTTTCTTGTTTTGTTCGGCAGGGTAGCAAAACGGCTTCCAGTTGCCTTTGGATGACCAACTTAACATTTTACAATCATCGCCAAAAGGATAGTTCTCTGACAGGTCTTTTGCATGAGTTTTTGCCACATAACATAGTGAATTTGAAAGTGGTATGGGTGGCAAGGAAATTCTTTCCCTATGTTGATTTATCATCTGGAATAATGAATATTCAAGCTGAGATATACAAAAACCATCGGGTACTTTGGAATTTTGACTCGTTCCATTTAAAACCGACAAACCGAGTAACAACGAAAAGAATATAAGTTTGAATTTCACAATATGAACTTAAAAAATCAAGATGTAAAGATAATAAAGGTTATGATTCCAAAAACTAAAAATTATTGGGCCATAAAAACCTGATTTATTTTTTCTATTAAGGCGTCGGGTCTTATGGGTTTACTTATGAAATCGTTCATTCCAGCCTGAAGATATTTCATTTGGTCATCTTTCACCACATTGGCCGTTAAGGCAACGATGGGGACGGCGGCAGCACCTATTTCTGCTTCATGTTGTCTGATGAGCCAGGTAGCCTGCAAACCATCCATCTCGGGCATCATGATATCCATGAGGATTAAATCGAATTTATGATTCCGATAGGACTCAAATGCTTCTTTGCCATTTTTTGCCACAGTTACGCTGTATCCTGCTTTTTCAATAACCTGACTTGCAACCAGAATATTCACCGAATTGTCTTCGACCAAAAGAATATTTAGATTTCTGAAGTCATTATTGCGGTTCTTTTCAGCCACTTTTACTGGCTCGACGCCTTGTCTAGCTGCAATTGAGAACCAAAAATTTGACCCTATATCGGGTTCACTCTCAACCCCTATTTCTCCGCCAAGCAGGTGAACTAAATGCTTGGAAATAGCCAATCCGAGTCCAGTGCCTCCAAATTTACGGGTAAATGAAGCATCGGTTTGTGTAAAGGCACTAAATAACTGCGACTGATTGTCTCTGGATATCCCAATTCCAGTGTCTATAATTTCTATTCTTAACAAAAGTGTTGATTCATCGGGCGAAATATTCGAAACAATAACCTGAACACCACCTTTATCGGTAAATTTGACAGCGTTATTTATCAGATTAATCAGAATTTGACGAATTCGAATCTGATCGCTTTCGACATAGAGCGGCACATTATCTGCAATAGTGTAATTGAAAAAGATGGCTTTCTCATCGGTCTTTTGGGTAAACAAATTGAAGGTCTTTACAATGAGTTCATGAATGTTAAAATGATCGATATCCAGCTCGAGTTTTCCAGCTTCAATCTTGCTAAAATCAAGAATATCATTTACCAATGAAATCAAGGTTTCGGCGGAGTATTCAATGACAGATACTTTTTGCTTTTGCTCTTCGGTTTCCACAATATCATGCAATAAATTCGACATGCCAATGATGCCATTAAGCGGCGTTCTGATTTCGTGGCTCATATTGGCAAGAAACAAACTTTTGGCTTTATCGGCCGATTTTGCCTTGGTTAGGGCATCGCCCAGCTGTTTATTCTGAATAGTAAGAAGTTCGCGTTGTTCTTCCAGTTGAATTTTTTGCTTTTCGAGTTCATTTTTACTCCGTAAGTTTTCGACCGAGATGAAGTAATATTTTTTGCTATAAAATGCCAAATAAACAAAATACATGGCAAAAGCTGTCCCAATGAATAATGCATAACTATCCAGGTAGAGAAAAGAAAAAATGGATGAAGGAATTAACAAACTAATGAGAAATCCGACAGTTAGCTTTATATCTTTTGACAATCCAATGGCTCCGGCGGCACCAATTCCCATGAGAAAAATAATGATGATTAGATTTTGCTCCAAATCTCCATTTTGGGATAATCCAATGCAATATGATAAGCTCCAGAAGACCGCAGAAAAATAAACCAGAAGCTGGGTTATATTATAATGTCTCCTGACTTCTTTTCCAAGTTGAAGCATAAGAAATCGGGCGAGCATAATGAGCGAATACAGCACCACAAAGGGAAGAGAGAACATGATATGGGTGGCCTGGTCGTGTAGGGCAAGCCTAACCATGACATATAATAAACTAAAAGTAATAATAGTTATAATGGAGTTTTGTTCAAATCCTCTTTGGTATGTTCTCATTGGTGTGATTTATCAATTTCTCATTAAAAATAAAAAAAAACAATAACAATCAATGGATTCACCCATAGATTATTATTGTTTATTTAGTTTTAAGAGGAAGTTACCTATTAAACCAGCTGATAGACTGTGGTTTTACCAGCTTCCACCGGCACCGCCACCACCAAAGCCGCCGCCTCCAAAGCCTCCAAAGCCTCCAAAATTGCCACTTCCTCCACTAAAATTCCCCCAATTATTACTATTTCCGGATCCACCTCCCGAACCCAATAACAATAACCACCACGGAAACGATGACCTTGATGAGGAAAAACCATTGTGCGAATTTTTAGCCCTCCCTGCAAAAATGAAAATAATTATAATGATTATGAAGAAAATAACCCCAACCAAATCGCCCAATCCAGATTGTTTATTGTATTGGTCTGCAGTAAATTCTCCAGACAAGAGCGACATAACGCTGTTGGTGGCATCATCAATACCTTTATACATATTTCCGGTTTTAAAACTGGGAATCATTTCATTTTCTACAATGCGCTTGGCTGTTGCATCGGGTATTGTTCCTTCGAGCCCATAACCTACTGCTATGTATGCTTCTCCTCTGGAGTCCGAAGTTTTTGGTTTAACAAGGATGAGCATTCCGTTGTCTTTATCTTTTTGTCCCACTCCCCAATTATGAGCTACTTCCACAGCAAACTGAGCTTTGTCCATTCCCGCAAGGTCAATAACCGAAACAATTGTGATTTGGGTTGATGTGCTATCGTTATAGCTAACCAATTTTCTCTCCAGAGCCAATTCTTCATCGGGGGAAAGGATATCGGCTAAATCGTTCACAAGTCTGGGAGGATTGGGACGTTCGGGTATTTGAGCCCAAATAGTGATTAGACTATATAGTAAGAAGATGACTAATGCAGCTTGCTTTTTCATTTTTTTTATTTTTAAATTACAACATTACAAAACAATTATCAAAACTTGTTTTCATACAAACTTTACTCAATTGTTTGTTATTCATTTTTGACGCTTTTAGGCATACCATCATGAAAACGAAATTTCGTCTGATAGCTCGTTTACATCGTCTTTCTGATGCTTGAAATGATGTTTAAGTTGATGGCCTGCGAGCAGGATTCCTTGTGAAAGACCTTTTGAAAATTCGCCATTTTTAAAATTCTGCTGAAGGCCCCCTTTGATTTCATCCCAAAAATTGGCCGGAACTTTAGCATTAATCCCAATGTCGCCTATGATTGCAAATTTTCTATCCTTAACAGCCAAATAAAAAAGCACTCCGTTTCTGTCTTTGGTTTTTTGCATTTTAAGCAGATCGAAAACAACAGAGGCTCTATCCAGAACCTCTGTTTTACAATGGTTTTCAATATGTACCCGAATCTCGCCCGATGTATTTAACTCAGCTTCGCGTATGGCTTGAAGTATGAGCTCTTTTTCGTCTGACTTAAAAAAATCTTTAGCTTGAGTTCCCATGAGTTCGGACAAATTAAAATTCTACTTTTGGAGCAACATCTGCACCTGCCTGAGCTTCGAAATAAGCCTTTTTCTCAAACCCGAACATACCGGCAAACAGGTTGTTGGGGAACATTTTTATGGAAAGATTATAATCTTTAGCCGATTCGTTAAATCTCATGCGTTCTGTAGCAATGCGGTTTTCAGTTCCTTCGAGTTGTGCCTGAAGCTCAAGAAAGTTTTGATTGGCTTTAAGATCGGGATATTTTTCCACCACTACCATCAGACGGCTTAAAGCTGAGCTTAACCCATCTTGAGCTGCCTGAAATTTTTGCAAACTCGAAGCATCAAGGTTTTCGGGGTTTATGGTAGTTGAAGTGGCTTTGGACCTGGCTTCAATCACTCCTTCGAGGGTTTCTTTCTCATGTGCTGCATAGCCTTTCACAGTGCTCACCAAATTTGGAATCAGGTCTGCCCTTCTTTGGTAAACGTTTTCAACTTGAGCCCATTGAGCGTCTACATTCTCACTGGCAACCACCATTGTATTGTATTTTCCTTTAACATACATAAAGCCCATCACTAACAATGCGCCAACGACGATTAATATAATCCACGATTTTTTCATTTTTTCCTTTTTATGTTATTAATAATTTGTTGTCATCAAAGATAAAAAAAGGCCTGCTGATATAACAAGCCTTTATAAATTGTTATTTCATTAAATTAAAACTTCGCTTTATAAAGTCTGAAAGGTCTTTTCCTTTGAGCAAACTCTGCGATAATAAAGCCAAATCGTACATTTGTTTTATTTTCTCTTGTTGGATGGTTTCATCTTTTTCTTCCTGAAGCGAAACTATTGTATTGTGATTGGTATTGACAATAAGATTATAGGTTTCGGGAAATCCACCCAATCCCATCATTCCACTACCACCCAGCTTTTCCATGTCTTTCATTCGGCGTAAAAACTCCGATTGAGTTATTAAAATGGGAGCATCGGTTTCGCCAAGAGGTTCAAAAACAACCGAAAACTTAACTTTATCAATGTTTTTTTCTATCACAGGCTTCAATGCTTCAATTTGCTTATCATCGAGCTTGGATGGTATTTTTTCATCCTTATCAATTAGTTTTTCGGCAGTTTCAGCATCAACCCTTTTAAATTGAACATCGGTTAGTTTTTGCTCCAAAGAATTAATAAAATGATTGTCGAGCACCCCTTCCATTTCAAGAACATCAAACCCTTTTTCTTTGGCAGATTCAATATAGCTATACTGCTCGTCTTTGTTGGTGGAATACAAATAGATTACTTTTTTATTCTTGTCGGTCTGGCTATCCTTCACTTTTTCGTGATATTCCTCGAGCGTAAAATATTTCTGTTCGTGATTCTTTAACAGAGCAAATTTTTGTGCTCTTTCATAGAATTTTTCGTCCGAAATCATTCCATATTCAATGAAAACCTTAATATCGTCCCATTTCGCCTCCATTTCCTCGCGATTGTTTTTAAATATTTCTTCCAGTTTATCGGCGACTTTTTTGGTGATATGATTGGAGATTTTCTTCACATTGCGGTCGCTTTGCAAGTAGGAACGTGAAACATTGAGCGGAATATCTGGCGAATCGATAACTCCGTGAAGAAGTGTAAGAAACTCGGGTACAATACCTTCCACAGAATCTGTGACAAAAACCTGATTGCTGTAGAGCTGGATTTTATCTTTTTGAAGCTCCAGATTTTTCTTGAGTTTCGGAAAATAGAGAACTCCGGTAAGGTTGAAAGGATAATCGACGTTTAAATGAATATTGAAAAGCGGATCTTCAAAATTGTAGGGATATAGCTCCCGGTAGAATTTTTTATAATCCTCATCTTTCAAATCAACAGGAGCCTTTTTCCATATGGGGTCGGTGTTATTGATGATGCGATCTGTTTCAACTTCTTTATAAACATCGTTACCATTTTCATCTTTCTCCCCTTCTACCTTCTCCTGATTTTTTTCTTTCCCAAATTTAATGGGAACAGGCAGGAATTTACTGTATTTATTGAGAAGCTCAAGTATTTTATGGTCTTCGAGAAATTCTTTTTCTTCATCGGAGATATGCAATATGACATCGGTTCCTCTTTCTTTTTTTTCTATTTCTTCTATCGTATAGTTCGGACTTCCATCGCACTCCCATTTAACCGCCTTGGTTGCACCGCCTTTTTTATAAGTTTTGGTGTAGATTTCAACTTTATCGGAAACCATAAATGACGAATAAAAACCCAGGCCAAAATGTCCGATGATGGCATTTTGTTCTGCTTCGCTTTTGTTTTTGAATTTTTTTACAAACTCCTCGGCACCCGAGAAGGCAATCTGATTGATATATTTATCAATTTCTTCGGCAGTCATACCAATACCCCTATCGCGAATGGTAAGTGTTTTGGCCTTTTTATCGGCAATAATTTCAATTGTTAAATCGCCCAATTCTTCTTTTACACTGCCTACAGATGCAAGGGTTTTTAGTTTCTGAGTAGCATCAACGGCGTTGGAAACCAACTCTCTCAAGAATATCTCGTGATCGGAATAAAGAAATTTTTTAATGATTGGAAAAATATTTTCCGTTTGTACATTAATTTGACCTGTTTGCATATTTTCTACTTTTTAAATTACTTGTTAACAATACTTTGTATAAAGCATTTAGCTTTTAAACCACGCATTATTAATCAAAAAAGATACCAACGAAATCAGACTGACATATTGTCAAGAAACGAACCAAAGAGTGCGTAGTTGGGTTGAAAATAAATTTTCGTCTGGTGTTGCATATTATTGGAAGAAAATTAGTTTTTTTGTTGACAAATCGAAAAAAAAGACATAGATTTGACTTTAATAAATTAAGGAAACATAAAGGGTATGACAGATTCTAATATTGCATTTGACTGGGCAGGAAAAACTGTATTAATTGTGGAGGATGTGAACCATAATTATAAATTTATAGTTCACGCCATCAAAAATACAAACATAGAAGTTCTTTGGGCTAAAAATGGAAAAGAGGCCTATGAAATCTGTAAAGCGGAAAAAAAAATTGATTTGGTACTAATGGATATTAATATGCCAATTATGAATGGCTACAAATCCATCAGGCTTATTAAAAATTTAGGGAAAAACATCCCGATTATTACTCAAACAGCTTATGCATTTGCAGGGGAAAAGGAGAAAAGTTTTGCAGCGGGAAGCGATGATTATATCCTTAAACCCATCAGAACTTCGGAGCTTTTGGAAGTTATGGGGAAACATCTGAACTAGCGCAGCAGTGAATTTCTAAGTAAAAAAAAGCTTTTCTGTAGAAGAAAAGCTTTTTTTCATTTAGCGACTTTGGGTCAAAATCAGCTCTTTAGGCTGTATATTAACCACAGGAATATGTGATTTATCGATAAGTTGTTCGGAAAAACTACCTCTCCAAATATTCGATGTTGAGGATACCTGAATGGTCATACTCGATATTAAATCGGCTCCAATCTCTTCGGAATAATCAATGGTTGATTGAACCACATCGTCTGTTTCTATTGATTTTACTACAAAATTCACTGATCTTCCTTCTATATATTCAGCAGCTTGTTTGGTATAGGAGATAATATTCTCCTGAATCATTTTTACTTTGCTGTGATAAAGAGCAAGCATGTGAATTTCGGCATCATAAATCTTTGCAAGTCTTACTGTAAATGGTACTTTTTGTCGGCTTTCGAGGGTTGCATCTATTGGAACCAAAATAATTTTAATATTCGGGTTGATGTGGGCTCCGTCTTTAATGGTAACAACAGGAACCGAGGCAGTCTCTACAATCTGAAAAGCCATGGACGACCCAAATAATTTAATATTGGTTCTTCCGTGGGTACCGATAACTATCATTTCGGCACGACTTTCAATAGCCTGACGGTCAATTTCTTCAGGGACTTTTCCTTCCCTTATTTTATAACTGAATCTGTTTCTGTCGAGCAAATCGTGGTATTTATCGATCAGTTGATTAAAACGTATTTCGGCTTCTTCGTATATTTTCTCCTTGGGACGCTGAAATATATCTTTCGACTTGTCGTACTTGTTAACAAACACAAGCATTACATAACAATTTACCTTAATGGCAACATTTACTGCAAATTTCATTGCAGCAAAAGACTGGTTTTGAAAGTCTATACCAACAACAATTGATTTCATATATAGGCCTTTTGATGATACTGTAAAAGTAATATTTTTTTTCAATCTAACAATAGCGGAAAATAAATCTTATCTTTAACTTCAAATGCCGATGGATAATCGGCAATAATTTTTTGCAAAAACCCTTTTGCCTCGATTATTGTTCTGAAATCGCCAACCCGAATTCTAAAATACGGCTCTTTAAATGATAGATAATAAGGAATTTCAGGATATTTTTGCTGAAAATCACCCGCTGTTTTCATGGCCAATTCCTTGCTGTAGTTTCCGCTCTCGAAAAATATTTGCACCCGATAGCCCACAATGGAGCTATCTTGAGCATTCACAGCCTTGTGGACATTAATTAAATTTTGAATTTTATAATCCTGAACCAAAAAATTGTCCTGGGCAACTACTTGTTGGCCTAAAAATAGCAATATAAATAGTGATGAATATAGAAAAATTTTTATCATTGGAATGTTTTCATTTCGCTGGGTTTAACACTTAAAACCGGAATAGACGATTGATTAATAATATGTTGAGAATTTGGGCCAATTATAATGTCCATGCTGGCTTTGTTTTGATCGGTCATAATTACTATTAAATCGGAATCGTTACTCTCGGCATATTTAACGACAGAAGATGATATATTATTTGAATTACAGAAATGAATATTCGTTTTTACTTCGGCAGTGGATAAAAAATTCTCAGTTTTTATGATAAAGGAGTCCGTTTTCTTTTTAATGCTTGGGAGATTGCTTTCATAAACTCCGAGAACATCAATCTCGGCGGCGAAATAATTGGCCAGCTGTGCAGCCATAGCAACCTTTTGTGTGGTATCTGCTGTGTGGTCTATGGGCAGAACTATTTTGCTTATCAGACCACCTTTGGAATAATCGGCGCGAACACTAATCACCGGGCAGGGACAATAACATATTATTTTATAGGCATTTGAACCAACCCAAAACTCCTCGAAGCCGTTAATTCCATGGGTACCAATGATGACTAAATCAGCCGAATAACTGGTTGCTGCAAATGCCATTTCCTGATATACTTTGCCTTTTTTTTGCTTGTAACTAATTTTTAGGTCGGGGAATTTATTTTGAACCGATTGAACCATTTCTTGCAAGTCTAATCTCGCATCATGACGCACCTCATTCTTTTTACCAGCCTCTGCCCTATCCGGAGCATTGTCTTCTACCCATACCAATTGAATCTCGGCATCGACAATTTTAGATATATCCACCGCATAGCTCAATGCATTTTTTGCACCAACTGAGAAGTCCATACCAACAATTATTCTCATTGTCCTAATTTTTTTAATTGGGTGCCAAATTAACAAAAAATTAATTTCGTTTTATGGAGATTGCCGGAATTTGTAAAAATGATATTCAGAAAATATTGGCAACACCGTAAGTTGAATCTAGTTAAAACCAACGGCAATAGAGCTTAAGGTCGGAATGCCATGATTGCATAAAAAATTAAAGTAGTCAAAAAATTGAATGCCATTTTTTTCATTAATTTGCAAACAAAAAAAGTGGAAGATTTCAACTCAATAAGACCTTATTTGGATCAAGAGGTATCCGATGTATTGTCTATCTATAAGGATAGCACAGTTTTTCAAAAATTAGCAAATCATGTATACCCCAGTTGGACTGCCGATACTTTTCAAAAGAAATTAAGCAAAATCAAGACTACCCTGGCATTTCAGGAGCAGTTTATTTTTCCTGCAACCAAGGCTGCCATTGACCGAAGCATGGATTTTTTTACTGTGAGTGGATTAGAAAATATTGACCGCGAAGAAAATTATTTGTTCATTTCCAACCACCGCGACATCGTTTTGGATAGTTCAATACTTTTCTATGTTTTATATCAGAATGAATTTAAAATTGTGGAAACCGCTATTGGCAACAACCTATTAACCTCGCAGCTTGTAACTGACATTGTTAAACTGAATCAAAATTTTATTGTACAACGGAACCTTCCAACCCGCGAAATGATTACCGCATCTAAATTGCTTTCGCGTTATATAAGGTTTGTTTTGAACGAGAAAAAAATGTCGATTTGGATTAGTCACCGGGAAGGGCGCACCAAAGACGGCAACGACAAAACCAATCCAGGGGTTTTAAAAATGATTTCGATGGATTGCGAAGGCGACAAAATTGGGTATCTGCTCAGTTTGAAAATTGTCCCGGTTAGCATTTCCTATGAATTTGAAAGTTGCGATGCACTTAAAGCGGCAGAATTATCAGAAATTGAGCTCACCGGAACCTATAAAAAAGATGGAACCGAAGATATGAAAAGCATCATTACAGGTATAACCCAACAAAAGGGAAGAGTTCATCTGGCTTTTGGCCAACCCATTAAGAGATCGGATCTGGCCTTTTCAACGGATAAAATCCAGGATCACTTCAAAGAATTAAGCGAATATATTGACAAAGAAATACACCAACATTTTAAACTGTTCCCTGGAAATTATATTGCATACGACTTAATTCACAATACCAACAAATATGGCGACAGATATAACGCCTGGGAAAAAAGCCGTTTCACTGAACACATCAACCAAATATTAAAAACAAGAAAAGATAAAAAAGGGTTTGCGATTTTTAATCGTATTTTATTGAATATCTATTCAAATCCTGTAATTAACCAACTTGAAAACAATAATTTATGAAACAACTTATTGAGTGTGTCCCAAATTTTTCCGAAGGGCGCGATTTAGATATTATAAAACAAATAACCGACGCCATAGAAAGTGTTGATGGCATAAAACTCTTAGATGTTGACCCGGGTGCTGCAACCAACAGAACCGTTGTTACTTTTGTTGGTGAACCTGAGCCTGTACTCGAAGCAGCTTTTAGGGGAATGAAAAAAGCCAGTGAACTCATTGATATGTCGAAACATCAGGGTGCCCATCCACGTTTTGGTGCAACCGATGTTTGTCCACTGGTGCCGGTTTCGAATATTACTATGGAAGAAACAGTGGTTTTTGCTCACCGGCTGGCCAAAAGAGTTGGTACGGAGTTAGAGTACCCTGTATATTGCTACGAATTCGCTGCCTTTTCGCCAGAGCGTAAGAACCTGGCCACCGTGCGATCGGGAGAGTATGAAGGACTCGAAAAGAAGCTCAGGGAAGAAAAATGGAAGCCTGATTTTGGTCCTGCTGTGTTTGTGCCTAAAACAGGCGCAACCGCTATAAGTGCTCGCAATTTTCTTGTTGCTTTCAATGTAAACCTTAATACCACCTCCACCCGCAGAGCCAATGCTATTGCATATGATGTGAGAGAAAGAGGCAGGGAAATGCGCGAAGGTCACCCCATCACAGGCAAAATAGTAACCGATGAAAAAGGAAATAAAGTGATGATTCCGGGGACTTTGAAGGCCGTTAAAGCAATAGGCTGGTACATTGAAGAATATGGAATTGCCCAGATTTCAATGAACCTGACTGATATTAGCATCACTCCGGTACATATAGCCTTTGACGAAGTATTTCAAAAAGCACTCGACCGAGGAATCAGAGTTACCGGATCGGAGCTTGTGGGCGTAATTCCGCTTCAGGCCATGCTCGATGCAGGTAAATATTTTCTTAGAAAACAACAGCGATCCTTGGGTGTGAGCCACGAAGAATTGATTAAAATTGCGGTAAAATCTATGGGGCTTAATGATTTAAAACCTTTTGATCCACGCAAAAATATAATTGAATATCTTATTGAAGATCAATCACAAAAAGCACTTATTGACTTAACCCTAAAAGAATTTGCCAATGAAACAGCCAGCGAATCACCTGCCCCCGGAGGAGGAAGTATTTCGGCCTATGTAGGTGCATTAGGCATTTCTCTGGGCACCATGGTGGCTAATTTATCGGCTCATAAACCTGGTGCTCAATGGGAAGACCAGTGGGAGAAGTTCTCGGAACAGGCAGAACAAGGTCAAAAGCTTAAATACGATTTATTGAAACTTGTTGACGAAGATACTCGTGCTTTTAACCGAATAATGGACGCTATGAAACTTGCAAAAGGTAGCGACGATGAAAAAAATATCCGTCAGAAAGCTATAGATGAAGCATCGAAATATGCCATTGAAGTTCCTTTTATGGTCATGGAAAAATCATTGGCCAGCATGCAGATTATCAAAGCAATGGCAGAATATGGCAACCCAAATTCTGTTTCCGATGCTGGTGTGGGAGCACTTTGCGCGCGCTCGGCAATATTGGGAGCATTTCTGAACGTAAAAATAAACGCTTCAGGCCTTAATGACAAAGTATATGTGTTGCAGAAATTGCAGGATGGTGTCGCCATAGAGCAAAAAGCCATTGAACTGGAAACCGAAATCCTGGCTATAACCAACTCAAAAATAAGCAAGTAACCTTTGATAGTGATGTTCAAAACCGTCAGCAGTTTCTGTTCGACGGTTTTTTATACTTCTGGCCGAAATTTCAGGAGGGTTTTGAATAGAACCTTTGGAACAAACGGTTTTGTAACAAATGCATCCATGCCAAATTTTCTGGCTCTTACTTCGATTTCGCCAAGAGCTGATGCCGAAAGTGCAATAATTGGGATATGTTTCTTCTCCGGATCATCCAGGTTTCGTATCTCTCTGGTGGCTGAATATCCATCTAAAACCGGCATATGAAGATCCATTAATACGACATTGTATTTTTTCAATTTTACTTTATCAACCGCAATCTGCCCATTATCGGCCATTTCAACTATACACTTCCACTCCGACAAAAACCGATGAACAATCAATTGGTTAATTTTATTATCCTCCACCACCAAAACACGCATGCGATATAAAGAATCGTCGAAAACCACATCCTCATCTTCTTCCATATTGGCAGATTCGTCGCCAAGTGGGAGCTCCAGATTGAAGGAAAAAACAGAGCCCTTCCCTACTTCACTCTCTAAATAAATATCGGAGCCCATTTCTTTCAATAACCTTTTCACAATGGGTAATCCTAAACCGGTACCCCCAAATTCGCGGGTAATGCTGCTCGAACTTTGCTTAAACTCCTCAAAAATATCTTTAAATTTCTCAGCAGGAATGCCAATTCCAGTATCAGATACCGAAAAATGGAGTTGAACGGATTGATGTGTTTTTAGAACTGAACGAACCTCCACATCAACATTGCCTTTTTTGGTAAATTTTATGGAGTTTCCTACCAGATTATTGAGTATTTGAGTGAGGCGGGTACTGTCGCCAATCACAATTTTGGGCACATCGGAAGTTAGATAGTATTGTAACTTAATGTCTCTGTTTTCGGCCAGAGTATTCATGGCCATATGAACACTTCTGATGGTTTCGTGAATATTGAAACTTACAGTTTCCAAAGCTATATTGCCACTAATGAGCTTATTATAATCTAGAATATCATTAATTATATTGAGCAAATTTTGCGACGAAAGCTTGAGAATTTTCAGATTCTCTATTTGCGATTCTTTGGGGTCGTCCATGAGTAGAATATTACTCAGCCCCACCACGGCGTTCATAGGTGTTCTGATTTCGTGACTCATGGTCGACAGGAAGTTGAACTGTGCTTTTTCGGCTTTTTCGGCTTTTTCTTTGGCGTTCTGCAAATTGAGCTCCGACATAGATCGCAGCTGAAAATTAACCAAAACCTGAGCAAATACCTCAAGAGTAGATTTTTCATTGTCCGAGTAGTCGTGGTAGTATCTCACACTATCGAAACCTACAAAACCAACGCATAAATGATTGTGCATCATGGGAACAGCAATAAGGCTCTTGATATTTTGTGCTTCGAGGAGCTCCTTAACATCGGCATCAATCAGCTGACCTACGTTAGAAATATAAATAGTATCGCCCTTTAAATGGCTATCAACCCACATGGGAATATCTTCGAACGATATATCCTGTAGGTTGTTAATTTGTGGCTCAACCCCTTCATAACACCATTCATAGGTATTTCTGGCTGTTCGCATTTCGTGGTTATAATCGAAAATATATGAACGGTCGGCATTCACAAACTCCCCTATTTCTCTAAGAGCCAGATTAATGGCTTCATCTATTTTATTAATGGAAACATTGATATACCGAGTACTAATTCGAATAAGAACCTTTTGCAGTGTTGAAAGAGAAAGCAACTCGTTTTCAACTTTTTTGAGATTCGAAACATCTAAAATAATACCGCGGATACTGTCTATTTTCTCAACAATATGCGAAATATTGGAATATACTAACACTGGAAATAGTTCGCCGCCAACATTTTTACACTCCATTTCGAGTGGATGGCTTAACCGCTGAGTTTTGCCTGCTATAAGTGAATCAACCTGACCACGATAGCTATCCGGGAATATTTGATGGAAATAAAAATTGGCATTTAAATCCTGTTCGCTGATGCCAAAAATCTGGCGACCTGTTTTATTGAGATAAATCAATCGTCCGTCGAAATCGGCCTCCCAAATGGGTTGTGGTAACAAATTGGCTAAGTCTTCGAATCGCTGCTTGCTTTCTTGAAGAGCGACTTCGGCTTGCTTACGCATGGTAATATCCCGGGCAATACCCAACACGCCCATTACTTCTCCACGATCGTTGAGCATGGGGGTTTTTATGGTTTCGAGTTGTTCCACATGTCCATCAGAAGCAAAGGTTACAGCTTCTTCATTTACGGATGGTATTTTGGTTTCCAATACTTTGCGGTCATGCTTTCTAAAAAATTCGGCTTCATCTGCGCTCACGAAATCGAAATCGGTTTTTCCGATAATGTCTTTTTCGCTTGATCCCAAAAAACTTTCGAATTTGGCATTACAAGCCAGATATTTTCCATCGTTATCTTTAAGCCAAACCAAATCGGGGATGGTTCCAACAAGTGTGCTCAATAAGGCTTCATTGTCGCGAAGCTTGGTCTCCGAAAGCTTTTTATGAGTAATATCCTGACTTATGGCAATATAGTGAGAAATCATTTGGTTATTGTCGAATATGGGAGTAATACTCATTTCTGCAATATAGGTTGAATTGTCTTTCCGTTTATTTGTAAGGTTCCCGCTCCAGGTGAGACCATGAATCAGCTTATCCCACATATCTTTAAAAACTTCGTCGCTGGCATCGGGGGCTTTGAGCAGATTGGAATATTTGCCAATTATTTCGTTTAGCGAGAACTGATTGAGCTCACACCAGGCATGGTTGGCCCACTCAATATTTCCAAGATGATCGGTTATGAGAACAGAATTTGGACTTGCTTCGAGAGCAGCGGAATGAATATCGAGTTGCTCTTTTATAATAAACGATTGCAGAGCATCGCCCAGTTTTTTATTGAGAGGCCTCAGGCTATAAATGAAGTCGAGTGGCAGCGGATCTCCTTTTTTTATCATAAATAAAAGCCCTACATCAGGGAGCTTCATTAGATAGGAATAGGTAGAATCGGGATGCTGATGGATTGACGGAAACTCAATATTTGCAAAACAATCTTTACAATTTAGCGGAGATGTGCCCACTTGCCGGATAACCTCCTGATATATTTTATTTCGCTGAATTTGAGATGGAATAGAATGTAATAATTGAACCCCGTAACGATTATTAATATTTCGTTGGATTAAAAGCGCACCGGCAGAACAGTTCAACTTGCGCAAATAGGCAGATAGAGCCTTGGTTGCTGCCTGTTTTAGAGTACTTCCTTCTCCTATGACTAAGGAAATCTCATAAAGTATCTGAATTTGATCGGTTGAAGAAATCATAATCCCTGAATAATGGCTACAACAGCTGTCTTGTTATAAAACTCCAGAAAATCGCTTCCACTGTTGGCGATTTCGCCCAAGGTGAGTGCCCCAACCACTGGCAGATTGTGATTTCCCACTGAATCGAGCTCTCTCTGGAAAGAATCTTCGAGAAAAAGCACTCTGGAAATGCAGTCGATAAATATTATATTTTCATCGTCGGTTTTTTCAATCGCATTGCGCGCGTTTAAAAAAGCCTGGTTGGCGGCTTGAATTAGCGATTCCTTTTGGCCTTTAAGAATGTGAACGAATGTATTTTGATATAATTCTCCAACACAAACCAATGAGCCATCATCTAAAAGGACAATGGGATCGCGAACAATTTTCTCCTTTCCAATTTTTGTTATTCCAAATGGATAAGCCTTTGCTATATCGAAAAAGTTATCGGAAGTTATTATTTTTCCGGAGTCTTTCTCAACAACATCTTTATAGATTTCGAAGGCTGCTTTGTTTTCCAGCATATAGAGTGTGTTTTTATGGGAGTTTGTTACTTTGAAGGGCCCATCTAAAGGCTCCCAACCGTGGTTAACACCGATTCCGCTGTCCAACTTGAATGCGGCCAGAATGGCAGCATCCTGTAATAACCCATGTGGAGTAATAATGCAGGGTTTTTGAACCATATCGAGACTTCCGGCGCCTCCCCCCAGAAAATTCAGTTCGATACCATAAATATTGAACAAACTCTCGATTAAATTTCCAATTCGGGTAGCGAATCCATCAATAAAAACAAAAAGAGTCTTATAATTCTCGTCTAAAATTCTATCATCCAATATTTCTTCAAAATTGGTTTCTTCAAGGCTGATATTCTCGAGAATGGCAATATTGGGCCTCTCGGAAATACCTAAGAGCAATATGCCTTTTTCATAATGAGTTGACTGGTAGATAATCTGTGGGAATATCGCTCCAAATAGTGGCTTTTCAATATCTGCAATAGCATTATAGTCGGCGGTAGAAAAATTGTTTTTATCGCAGCTAAAAATGAGAACGCTTTGAACCGACGTATCGTTTTGCAATTGCTGCATAGCATTCAGAATATCCTGCAACTGAGCTTTTTCTGAAAAGAATAAGGTTATCATAAGTTATTATATTGAGGCCAAGCTCAAAGTTAAAAAAAAATCACTTCAATATCAGCCAATCTCGAAATAAAGCCACTGTACTGGTTTGTTGAAGGCATATCTGCTAATAAAAACTGCCATTCAACAAGTTAAATGGCAGTTTAATTATCTCGAAATCAGCCTAAATCCATTTCACCAAAGGAAATTCGTTGGGATGTACAATCATTTCTGATTTAGGGAAAATACGGAATACATAGTCATGAACGCCAGCTCTGTAAATAGGAATATCGCATTCGAAAATGGTAATATCGCCCACTGAGCTCACATCAAGTTCTTGTTTATGAACAATGCTGGTAACTTCGTTATCGTATTTACGAGCAAAAAGTATCTCAACCCCAATGTTTTCGGACGAAATACCATTTAAATCCAACTCAATTCGGGCCACAAAATGATCACTGGTATTGAGCGTGTTTTCCTGATCGGTTTGAGGCAACGTTTCGCTTACCACTTTTATATTATTCCATTGGGACTGTATTTCTTTTTTCCAATTTACAATTGAAGATGCAAATGCATAGTTGTTGGCTCTTATTTTATCTGCTCTTTCAAACAATTGATTATAGAATTTATGGTAATAATCGTCGAGCATCCGTTTCATGGTGAAATTGGGTGCAATGCCTGCAAAAGTGTTTTTTATATGCATAATCCATTGCGATGAAATTCCTTTTTCATTCTTGCTATAGTAGGCTTTTGCAATTTCGTGTTCAATGGTGTTGTAGATGACTTCGGCATCGAGCATATCCTGCATTCCCTGATTTTCATAGGTACGCTGCTCGTCAATGGCCCATCCGGCACCTGGTTTATAGCCTTCGGCCCACCAACCATCGAGTACGCTGAAATTCATCACACCATTCATCACTGCCTTTTCTCCGCTGGTACCAGAAGCCTCCAAAGGACGGGTGGGTGTGTTTAGCCACACATCTACACCACTTATGAGATATTTTGCCAGGTGAATATCGTAGTTTTCTACAAAAATAATTTTCCCAACAAATTCGGGCATTCTGGAAACTTCTACAATTCTTTTTATTAAATCCTGGCCAGCTTTATCGTGGGGATGTGCTTTGCCCGCAAAAAGGAACTGCACTGGTTTTTCGGCATTTGCCAATATAGATTTTAACCTTTGCATGTTCGAGAATAACAAATGAGCCCTTTTGTAGGTAGCAAATCTGCGGGCAAAACCAATGGTTAAGGTTTCCTCGTTCATGGATTGTATCAGCGTGAAGATATGTGCTGGATTCTCCTGACGGGCAGTCATTTCCACATTTAAACGTTTTTTGAGATAGGCAAACAAGCGCTTTTTCTGAATATTATGCAATCCCCAGATTTCTTCATCGGGCACATCGTAAATCCTTTTCCAAATGTCGAAGTCATCTTGCTGTGCCAAAAACTGATTTCCGAAAATATTGTAGTGAAATTCCTGCCATTCTGGAGCTGCCCAGGTGGGGTAATGAACGCCATTGGTCACATAGTTTATGTGAAGCTCATCGGGATAGTAGCCGGGATAAAGCGATTTAAACATATCTTGCGAAACTTTTCCATGAATTTGACTTACGCCATTCATTTCCTGTGATAGTTTTGCGGCCAAAACACTCATAGAGAATTTTTGATTTCCTTCATTTTCGACCCATCGACCCAGATTCATAAACCTGTCCCAGCTAATATGGAGGCGGTGTGGGTAGTGGGGAATATATTTACGAAGCAAATCTTCGTCGAAGCTATCGTGGCCAGCTGGTACTGGAGTATGTGTTGTGAACAAAGTTGTTGACCGAACCACTTCCACCGACTCGTCGTAGGAGAGTTTATGGATATTCATTAGATTGTTGAGTCTTTCGATACTATTAAAAGCTGCATGACCTTCGTTGGCATGATAAATTTTTGGTTTCAGCCCCAGAGAATTCAACAAACGGATACCTCCAACTCCAAGTAGTAATTCTTGTTTTAACCTGTTTTCCCAGTCACCACCATAAAGCTTGTGAGTCACTTCCTTGTCCTGATTTTGGTTATCATCAATATCGGTATCCATCAGGAACAAAGGAATGCGGCCCACTTCTACCCGCCATATTTTAGCTACCATATTACGTCCGGGAAGGGCTATGGATACTTTGAGCCAATCGCCATTGGCATCGCGAACAGGAATTAGGGGAAGATGTGAAAATTTTTGAGGAACGTACTTATCAATCTGATCGCCAAGTCCGGAAATTTGTTGTTGAAAATATCCATAACGATACAACAAGCCAATGCCAACCATGCTCACATTGCTATCGCTGGCCTGTTTGAGATAATCGCCTGCAAGAATGCCCAATCCACCACTGTAGATTTTCAAGGTGTCGTCTATTCCAAACTCCATGCTGAAATATGCCACAAGATTTTCTTCATTCATTGGCTTTTCCTGCATGTATTGATTAAAATTGCTGATTACCTTTTTGTAATGAGCCATAAAGTCCCTGTCCTGAGTAAGTTTTACTAATCTGTCCGATGATATTTCTTCAAGCAGCGGGATGGGATTTTGCTCCAGTTTTAGCCAGAGCTGCTCATCGATGGAACTAAAGAGCTCTCTGGCATCGTGATTCCAGGTCCACCACATATTTTTTGCCAGCTCATCCAATGAGTTAATTTCTTTGGGAAGAACGGGTTTAATCAGCACTTTTTTCCACTCAGGTTTTTGCTGAATACTGAGGTTATTGGTTTTTTTCCAAATGGGCTTTATGGTTTGAAGTGGCTCTTCGGCGCGGGTTTTTGTTAGCGAAATGCCTAATCTGTAGGCTTCGTTATAATGTTCAATTAGTTTTGACCATTGTGCTATTTTGCTCAGCTCAAATGCTTCGGCTATGGTATTTTCCCTGTCTTTTGGTTTTGCCAAAAGGAGCTTTAGAATGAGTTGAATAAGTTTTTGTTCTATCTCGGCTGAGTTGTCGTCGTTACGTTCTAAAACTGTGGCACCATCGTATTTTACTTTGGCTTCTGTTTCAATCCATTTGCCAAAACCAGCCAAATTGGTTGTAACTGTAGGAACACCATACGCCAGACTTTCGAGCGGTGTATATCCCCAGGGTTCGTAGTAACTTGGGAAAATACTTAAATCGCATCCCGATAGCAATTCATAATACTCCATATTAAATATACCATCGTCGCCTTTTAAATATGCTGGAACAAAAACCAGTGTCAGGCCACTACCCATAAGGTTGGTGATTCCATTCTGATTACAAAAGTTTATGACTGCATCTTGCGAATAGTCCATCAAGTTGTGGGTGAGTCTGGCATCGGAAATGGCTGTTTCCTGCCCATTGAGTCGTTTAATCAAATTCTGATCGGGACCAAAATGGGCAGTGGGAATGGTTATATAGGCAATAACCTGCTTTCCTTGTGGAATTTGGTTTTTAAGATTCTTCATTACCTGAAGATAAATATCAATGCCTTTGTTTCTGTATTCGTAGCGACCGCTAATGATGGTAATGAAAGCATCTTTTTCTAATTTCTTCCCGCTCAATGCCGAAGCAACAGCAATCATTTTTTCGCGGGCTTTAGTTCTTACCTCCTGAAAGCTTTTACCTTTTGGCACGTGAGAATCGTCGAAGCCATTTGGGGTTACCAGGTCAGTTTTTTTACCCACAAAGATTTCGCATTCGCGGGATGTAACATCGCTCACTGTTGTGAAAACATGGGCATTCTCAGCGGCTAATTTTTCGAGAGAATATTTTGCTCTCAGGTTAAATTCAGACGAAACCACATTGGTATTATAGGAAGCCATATCGTCGTACAAATTCAGTCCGTTGCCAGCAACTGAACGTCCTAAAACGGTGGCATGAGTTGTAAATATGCGTGAAATATGTGGTGCATGCGAATGCAGATATAAAATACCCGATCCTGTCATCCATTCATGAAAATGTGCGGTAACCTGAGTATCGAAATTAAGGTAGAAGTTTGAATATGAATGAATTACCTTTCCTGCAGCATAACCAAACAGTGCTGGTTCAATGTAATCCCACTGACCGCTTATACTATCCAGCTGGTAAGTTTCCCAAAGACGGGCCAGGATTTCGTTTTTCTGTGGAAATAAAGCAGTAAAATCTATGAGAATGGCAATGGGGCGTCCTTCAATTTTCCACCGGCCAATTCTCACTATAATACCTTCTGTGGCCAATTGGGTTTTCCACTCGCTGAACAATTTTTTATCCTCAATAAATTCGGTATTTCCGGTGGTATCTTTGTTTAATTCGGGCCCAATGAACATATACTTATCGCCAAATTGAGGCTGAATACTTTTGAGCTTTGTGGCAATAACAGTATGAATACCACCTACTTTATTACAAACTTCCCAGGATGTTTCGAATATATAATCTGGCTTTGATTTCTGTTGCATTATTTCTGATTTTTAAAATAAACGAAGGTTTGCCATTGATTTCGTACCATATCTGGAATAGGAACAATAACAAACCCTAACACTTTTTAATTTATAATTCTGTAACCTGATTGATTAGTTAATCAATTTTTGAATTTTAATTTTTGTCTTATTTAATTGATCGTGGGTATAATCCTTCACCGATTTGAGTTCTTGGAGTGCCGAAAGAGTTTTCTTTCCCAAATATTTCTCAATCTTTTCCTGAACTGAGCCGCTCACCTGCGAAATAATATGAGCCAATTCTTCAACTTCCATATTTTTAATGATTTCCTTGAGCTGAGCAACAGGCAATTTTTCCAGTTCCGAAAAACTAAATGCAGCAACAAGTTTCACTGGATTTGCTTGCTTTGCTTCCCAGCGGTTCAATCTGATTTGGAAATCGGATAGTACATTCATATAGTTGATAAAGGCTTCGTAGGGTGATGGATAGGGATTAAAATATTCGTGCACATGTCCATCGGAGAACCATTTGGTGCACATATAATAAAAATGGTCGGATGTTTGAAGCTTAAGCCAATCGGATTGCATTTGCGCGTCGGTACATTTTTCTATTCTGGGCGCCAAAGCATAAAGTTTTTCGAAGGCTTCGTCCTGCATTTCGTTTCCGAGCCAGGCGGTTAAATCTCTTTCTTCGTCGGCCCAACTAATTGGATAAGGCACATAAAGATCGGCCACCGGCTTCAATTTTGCTGCTAATTCTGATGGAGTTGAGAACACAAACTCGCCATCGGCAATAATTTTAGATGGCAAAACCCTCATAAACTCAAAAATTCCACTTTCCGCCCATTGATGTTCTCCAAAGGTTTCGTAGTCCATAAACAGATTGATAACATCTTCTTTTGCCTGAGTTAGTTTTAACCAGCTGAGGTATTTATCGGTGGTTAGTGGCCACTCCGACCAGCTTTGCGACGAGAATCTAAAGGCAATATCATCGCTCAATCTAAAATTCTTTAACAGCAAGCGAAGGTCTTTATGGTCGGGGTGTTGATATATAAAATTGGGGCTTTTCCAGCCTAAAATATGTTTTGCGCCTTCGGTCAACATGGTTTTAAAACCCATTTTAGCGACTTTGGCACCAATCTCGTCGGAATAAATAAGCTCTGTATTTCTGAAAGTTTTGGGCTCCACACCAAACAATTCCTTGATTTTTGCCTTATGCATTTCAACCTGACGAACAAACTCTTTTCCATCCTTTAGCGATACCAGAGAATGGGCATAGGTTTCGGCCAGAAATTCGACCTGACCAGTAATTGCCAGTTTTTTAAAGCTTTCGATAACCTCGGGGGTATATCTTTCAAATTGCTCCAATGCCAATCCAGTAATAGAAAAGCTCACTTTAAAATCCTGGCCATGTTTTGCTATCAAATCCAAAAGCAAATTGTTCATGGGGAGGTAGTTCTTCTTGGCAACCCGTTCTATAATAGACCTGTTCAGATATTCGTCGTAGTAAAAATGATCGGAACCCATATTAAAAAACCTGTAGTTTTTTATTCTGTAAGGCTGATGTACCTGAAAGTAAAAACAAATGGAGCGCATATATGTAATTTTTTTAATTTCTAAATTGATAAAACTCTGTTGTATAAATCCTTGATTTTGAGTGCTGCATGTTCCCATTTCAGATTTTCAACTTCTTCCTTTCCTTCTTTAATAAAAGTATCGGAAAGAGATTTGTAATGCAAAAGACCATAGATAGCGTCGGCCATTCCATCTACATCCCAAAAATCGACTTTAAGAGCGTGTTGTAAAACTTCGGCCACTCCCGACTGTTTGCTAATTACAACCGGCACATTGCTGCGCATGGCTTCGAGAGGAACGAGCCCGAATGGCTCTGACACTGAAGGCATTACAAACACATCGCTGAGTAAAAACATACGGTCTACATCGTCGCCTTTCAAAAATCCAGTGAAGTGAAATTTATCAGATATTTTAAGTTCTGCGACCCTGCGAATGAGCTGATTCATCATATCGCCGCTACCTGCCATCACAAATCGTACATTGGGGTCTTTATCGAGAATTTTTTTTGCGGCTTCAACAAAATACTCAGGTCCCTTTTGAAAGGTGAGTCTACCCAAAAAGGTGACCACTTTTTCGTTCACATTGCGTTCAACTTTTAAGTCATCTTTTTCAACAGGTTCTATGGCGTTATGAACTGTAACAACTTTTGCAGGATCGATTCCATATTTGTCGATGACCGTATTTCTGGTCAAATTGCTCACAGGAATTACTAAATCGGCCATTTTCATTCCAGCCAATTCCAGGTCGAAAACCTGCGAATTAACTCTTCCTTCCCCGCTCCGGTCGTATTCGGTAGCATGCATGTGAACTACTAAGGGCTTACCTGTTATTTCTTTTGCAGCTATTCCAGCCGAATAAGTTAACCAATCGTGGGCATGAATGATATCAAAATCGTAATTGCGGGCAATTGAAGCCCCCACAAGTGCATAACGGGCAACCTCTTCCATGAGGTTCGAGCCATATTTCCCAGAGAAATTATACTTTTCACCCAGGACGATATGCTCGTTTTCTTTCAGTAGTTTGGATTCATTCTCATGAAGTTTTTCAAATTCTTCAGGGTCAATATAAGGCATAATATTACTGCCAATCTCCAGATAAGTCATTCGTTCATAAAACTCCTGAATCTCTTTACTTTTATAATCCACAGGAATGTCACTTGCATTTACCAATCTCACAGCTCGCTGATCCTCATCACCATAGGCTTTGGGCACTACAAAAATTATTTCTACGTCGTGTTTCATCAAACCTTTAGTGAGGCCATAGGAGGCTGTACCTAATCCTCCGGTAATATGGGGAGGGAACTCCCAACCAAACATCAATACCTTCATTCTTCTTAAATTTATTCGTTTTCTGTTTTATCAATTAACCAAATTATTCTTCGCATTTCGGCAACGCTCCAGGCCTGCGACACGGCACCTTTTCCATGGTGTGGCGGGTCGCCGTTATACAGTTCGGATATTGTTCCGAGTCCATTCATTCGCATTTCTTCTTCGAACCCCGCAACCAATTTTTTCATTTCGCTCAAGCCAGACTTGCCATAGATTTTCAAGTAAGCTTCTACATAGGCCCCCAGCAACCAGGGCCATGCTGTCCCTTGATGGTAAGCTTGGTCGCGGGCTTCGATATTGCCATCATATACCGATTTGTATTTGGCATTTTTTGGCGATAAAGTTCTGATTCCCCGGGGGGTTAATAATTCCTGACGAACCACATCGAGTATTTTTTTCTTCTGATCGATTGACAGCGGTGAAAAGGGCAACGAAGCTGCAAAAAGCATATTAGGTCTCACATCCCAGCTACAATGATCTTTGGCAATATAATCGCAGACCAGATGGCGCTGCGGGTGTGTGAAAGCATTTAGAAATGCAGCATCGATGGTACGCTGAACGGGATTCCAGCTTAATACAAATTGAGCATCTATATTTTTTGTAGCCAAATACATTACAAAGGCTACAGCATTATACCAAAGAGCGTTCACTTCTACAGCATATCCCGGGCGCTGAGTTACCGGAGTGCCATGCAATACAGCATCCATCCATGTTAATGGTGTTTTTTCCAGTTCGGCATAAACCAATCCTTTCTCATCAACATATAAACCCATTTCAGGAATTCCGTTTCTGTAACGATTTAAAATTCCCTTCATCAAGCCGCCATATTTTTTCCAAACCCACTCTTCGTCACCTGTAAACTCTATGTATTGCTGCAAGGTTCTAAAAAACCATAGGGATGTGTCGGATGATAGATAGTTTTTGTTTTCTCCTGTTCCTTTATTGGGGAACAAATCATTTTTCATCTCTTTGACAAGGCTGTCGAGAACGGCTTTGAAAAGAGCCACATCGCCCTGAACTAAAGTGATTCCGGCGAGACTGATGAGTGTATCCCTGCCCCACCGGCCATGCCAGGGCAACCCGGCTGCCAGTTGAACTGAGTTTTCACGTCTAATGATAAATTGCTGAGCCGAATTTGCCAGATTATTGGAAAAACTATCGCGGGGGATTCTTTTAGTTTGTTCAGTTTTAAAAGCCCTCTGAAAAGTGGTTGGGTTTCCTTCGTCGGTAGATGCCTGAAATATAACGGATTCACCTTTTTTTATGGGGAATTCGAAATATCCGGGTACCAATAAGTCTTCATGAGCACTATATCCCCTGTTGGCTTCTTTCATGTATTCGATATCTTTATACCATGCGGGTTCATGCCTGTACTCTACCGATTTGTTGAATTGCATAAAAATTGGAGTAAACCCTTCGTACATCTGCATACTGATGCCATTTTTTGCACTGACAAACCCTGTATTGGCAATTGAATTCTCCTTGGTTAACTCGTGAATACTCCTGAATGCCAGATAGGGCCGCAATTTTATTGTAGTTGGAGAATGAGCATCTTCGAGGGTATATTTAATATAAATCCGGGCTGATGTCTCGCTAAATATTCTTTCCATTGAAAAAACAACCCCCCCAACCCTATATGTGAGTTTGGGTATGGGATTTGATTCAAATCCATGAATATATTTATGACCCTTGGGAGAATAATTTCCCCCTTTGTATTTATGTATTCCCAGATTAAATTCCGCATCGCGCTGAACTATAGTAATATCGGCACTTGAAAGTAAAACATGGTTAATGTCGTCGAAATTTTCCTGTGGAACTACCAATAATCCATGATATTTTCTGGTATTGCAACCTACAATTGTAGTGCTGGCATAGCTTCCGTTTCTATTGGTTCTAATGAGTTCCAGCTTTAATGCGTATTCCAGATTGGTCAAATGACCTTTATCAATCTCTATATAACCCATATATTGTTGATGAAGTTATTATTTAAAAACAACCTATATTATTGTTCAACGAATCACATGTAAGAGTTAAACTTACAAAAATTCAGTAAAAAACGGAGCAAAGATATTTCAATTTCTGTCATGGAACAAGAAAAAGAAACAGGAGTTTAGAATAATTTAACTTGCAATCGATTGCGATAACAAATAATTGATTTATAATGAGATATAGCCACCAAACCAGGTTTAAATCAGATTACAAAACATCTTAAAATTAGTTCTATCTTACACAATTTTATACGCGGCATGGGTATAAATTTAGGCTTAAAGATAGGGGTTATTGTGTATTTCGGGATTAAAAGCATTTTTCAGATTCCAACCCAGGGCTTTTAGATAAGCCCAAAAAGTCCGCATATTTCCTTTGAAGAAATATATCAGGGCATTTTTTCCAATAGCGACAAAGATTTGATATAACATACTGATAATAAAATCTTTGCCATGAATATTCCGGCGCATGAACACCAATCTGTTTCGGGTAAGATAATAGACTTTTAAATCGCTTAGTTTACCCGTAGTTACCGATTCCTTATGAAAAACTTTGGAATTGTGCACGTATCCTATTTTATAACCATGATTTTTTATTCTGAAACACCAGTCGGCTTCTTCGTAATAAAGAAAAAATTCGTAGCTCATCATTCCCACATGCTTTATTACACTCATGGGAACCATCATGGCAGCACCATGAGTATAGGCAGTTTCGGAATCCGTATCATATTGTCCATGATCCGTTTCGCCTTTGCCAATGGTTCTGTTTCTCACGGTTTTTCGGTCAATTTCGGTGAATCCGGCATACTGAATGGTGTTAATTAAATAGTAGTAAAGAATTTTTGGACTCACAGCTCCAAAGTCCGGATTGTCGAGAAATTTCTGCACCAAGGGCTCGAGAAAGTCCTCGGGAACCACCGTATCGTTATTCAGCAGCAGAACATAATCGCCTCGCGACCTCATGATTCCCAAATTGTTGCCCCCTGCAAAACCATAGTTTATTACACTCTCGACTAAAATTACGGAGGGATATTTTTCTTTAATAATCCTGGGATTGTCGTTGGGCGAAGCGTTATCAACCACAATAACTTCAATATTGGGGTAAGTGATTTTGGTGAGCGATTCCAGCAAATCAAGCGTTGTTTCGGAGTGGTTATAATTTACAGTAACAATGGAAACAAGTGGGTAATTAAAATTTTTTTGGCGTTTCATAAAATTTTTAATGATTCAATTTTATTTATTATCTTAGATTAGTTTTAGTAAAAATACAAAATATTAGCCATGAACAAAACAATTCTTTACGGTCTTTTCAATTCGAAAGGCAACATCAGTGATAGTCTAAACAATAAACCTGAAAAATCGGTTTTGAGCCATATATTGTTCGATAACTTTGAATTTTACGGTCAACAAAATGATTTTCTGTTATTTAGTGGCGAAATCTACAACAAAACCAAGCTCATGGAGTTTGTGGGTTCACAACACATTGACACGGCTCAGCTGCTCTATCTTCTCTTCAAAAAGGAAGGGTATATGGGGTTTAAAAGAATCAATGGTAAATTCCTTATTATTCTAAATTCAGGTAAAGATTTTGTGGTGGCTCGCGACCGATACGGCCTTGGCCCCATGTTTTACTATACTGATACATTTTTTACCAACCAATTCTACCAGCTCTTCGATTTCAAAAATACTGATTTCAAACCAAACACAGATTCCATCGGTATTTACCTGATGTACAGCTATATACCTTCGCCTGTTACTTCACTTCAAAATGTTTCTAAACTTCATGGCGGCCATGTTCTCATTAAAACCGAAAGTGGTTTTAGAACAGAAGACTTGTTTACCTATGAAGATTTTATTTCGGAGACTATCAAAATTGATGAGAAGGAAGCACTGGAAGAATATGAACGACTGTTAAAAGAAAGCATTAAAAAGCGGATTGGAACAAATACAAAGGTAGGAGCCTTACTTTCGGGGGGCTACGATTCGGGAGGCAATATCAGCCTTTTGCCCGAAGTTTACGATGGGAAAATAGAGAGCTATAGCATTGGTTTTAAAGACAATCCATTTTCAGAACTGCCTTTTGCCCGAATGATGGCCGAGAAATTTGGAGCCGAACATCATGAATATATCATGGATGGAACCGAAGTGGATGACCTTCCATTTTTGGTAAGAAATCTGGGCGACCCCTTCTCCGAATCGGGCTGGATGCTTAACAATTCGGCTATGAAATTAGTTCACGATAAGGAGTTACCCGTGGTTTTGGGTGGTGATGGCAGTGACCAGCTATTTACCGCGCATTTGCAGGAACTTGGCCTTCGCCACAAACTCCATAGCAAAAGCCTCACGCCAGTTCAGAACCTATTTCATTCGATGGCAGAAAATAGTTTTTTCGAGAAAGACAATGTGTTTTTTAAAGCCCGGTTTCACAACGACAAGGTTCTGAATATACTTCTCCCCGACCACTTTGGCTTTAGAAAATACCAAACTATCCAGTTGTTAAACAAAGACTTCAGTCAAAATCCAACCTTCGCCAAACACCCTGTAAGATTTAAAAACTTCGACGAGCTATTCAACTTTAAAAATTATTATGTCGATATCAATCAAAATTCTACGGAGATTATTCTTTTTAAAGCCAGCCGCATTTCGCAACTGTATGGCGTAAATATGGCCTTTACTTACATTGACGAAGACGTGATTCAATTTGTTAAATCGCTCCCCAGAAACTTAAAAGCCAAAGGTTCTCTCGACGATTTGGCTGCAGGAAAAGGCGTGAGCAAATACCTGCTTAAAGCACTTATTAAGCCTAAACTTCCCCCCGAAGTTACAGCTCGTAAAAAACAAGGCGGTTTCAGCCCATTACAAATATTCTTTAGCGACGATGCCAAGCGGAAAAAAATATACGAATTCATGCTAAGAAGTAATCTAAGTCATGATTTTATTAATAAGCATCATTTGCAGAATTTCTTTAAGGCCTACGACGAAAGCACCAAAGGCGAATATTGGTTCTGGTATAAGCAAACTATGGCCAACCGACTGATTAACATACTTGTTCTGTGTTTATGGTGGGAAATATTTATGACCAAAAACTATCACAGCGATTTATCGCACTATTTGAATTAAAGGGAGCTTTATTAACAAATCTTGGAGAATAATTACTCAAAAACAACCCCTTGCTGGCTGGAATAAAAAGTTAATTTTACCATCAAATAAGAAATAATTGCACGATTATCCTATGAACGAAATTGAAGTTGTACTCACCATGCCTTTGTTTCATCACCGCATGCTCAGAAAAAACAGCATTGCGGTGGTCATTGACATTTTACGCTCCACAACTTCTATTATTGCCGCATTGGATTATGGCGTTAAGAGCATAATCCCCGTAAGTTCAAAGGCAGAATCGGAGGTTATGAAACACGAAGGCTACCTCCTGGCTGCCGAAGAAGAAGGTGTAAAGCTTTCCATTGCTGATTTTGGAACATCGCCCGATCATTTTTGGCGCAACGATGTAGTTGGGAAAGAGATAGTTTACAGCACCGATAATGGAACCAAAGCTTTTCGACTCACCCGCGAAGAGTCGGACAAGGTTGTGGTTGGCGGGTTTCCCAATCTTACAGCACTCTATAAATATCTCATTGACCAGGAAAAAAATATTTTACTCGTTTGTGCGGGCAGCAAAAACACCATTGCACTCGAAGACCAGCTATTTGCTGGTGCTCTGGGTCAAATACTTATGAATTCGGGTTTGTTTTTCAGCAATTGCGATAGTTTAACAGCCAGTATAGATTTGTGGACTCTTGCAAGCGATAATTTACTGGAATATTCTAAAAAACTAAACCACCGGAAAAGACTGCCTCATGCCTTATCAAATGAAGCACTACAATATACTTTCACACCTGATTCTACCGAAATTATCCCCATTCTTCACTTCAACCACATCACATCCTTTAGGTACAATAAACAAACCTAAAGAAATGATAACTCAACCTTTGATTCACTCGTTGAGATTTATACTACTTTTGCCATCATTTTTTATTCAATTTTTATTATTCACATGCAAAATCACTCCTTCCGGTTTGAAGTAGAAAGATTCGACGATTTCAGAATCTTAAGGTATCAGGTTCCGGGCTTCGAAAATTTATCATTAAACTTAAAACTAAACATCTATTACCTGTCGCAGGCAGCGCTCTGGGGGCGCGATATTCTGTGGGATCAGAATTACAAGCACAACCTGTTGATTAGAAAAACTATTGAAAAGATTATATTAGATTTTAAGGGTGACAGAAATACTATTGAATATCAACATTTTATCACATATTCGAAAAAAGTTTTCTTTGCAAACGGAATACACCATCATTATTCAATGGACAAGTTCTATCCGGAATGCACCAAGGAGTATTTCGCCTTTCTTCTCAATGAAGTCAAACTTGGCGATTTTTTAGAAACCTTTCAGCCAAACACAAATAACGACTACCTGCTTCAGATAATTTACAGCGAAAATGATATAAAAAGAGTGAGTTTGGATACTAATGGCGATTTAATTCTTGACAGTGCCTGCAATTATTATGAAGCTGTAAATCAAAAAGAAGCCGAAGACTTTCACGAGAATCAACCGGGAAAAAAAAGCTCCCGAATTTCGCATGGTCTCAATTCAACCCTGATAAAACGGGATGGTGTAGTGTTTGAAGATGTTTGGAAAATAAATGGGAAATATCACAACTGCATTGCTAAAATGATTTTTTGGTTAAAAAAAGCCATAGAAATCAACCCCTACGCTGAGCAAAAAACTGCCTTAGAGAATTTAGTTTCGTTTTATGAAACAGGCGATTTGGAAAAATTTGACGATTATAGCATCAGCTGGCTAAGCGATGTTAAGTCGCCTTTGGATATAATTCATGGCTTTATCGAAGTTTATGGCGATCCGCTGGGAAGGAAAGCAAGCTACGAATCAGTCATTTCCATTCGCGATGAGGAAGCAACTCAAAGAGCCGAAACCATCAGCAAAAATGCCATTTGGTTCGAACAAAACAGCTCAACCGATTCTAAATTTAAAAAGGATAAAATTGATGGAGTTCATGCCAGAGCAGTTCACGTAGTTATGGAAGCAGGAGATTGTTCTCCAGCCACTCCCATAGGGATAAACCTGCCCAATGCCGATTGGATTAGAGCCGAATATGGCAGCAAAAGCATCACAATTAGCAATATTATAGATGCCTACGACGAAGCATCTAAGGGAAACGGAAGTATTGAAGAGTTTGCCTATTCCCCCCAGGAAATCGAAATTCATAATCAATATAGTGCTCCGGCTTCCAAGCTTCACGTAGATTTGCACGAAATTGTAGGACATGGCAGCGGAAAACTGGCCGAAGGAGTAGCCGATCCCGCCACCACACTCAAAAGCTATGCCAGCACCATCGAAGAGGCCCGAGCCGATTTGGTAGCATTATATTTTGCTCTAGACCAGCAACTTATTGAATGGAATTTGATGCCTTCGAAAGATGCCGGAATTTGCGAATACAATAGCTATATCAGAAGTGGTTTAATGACTCAATTGGTTAGGGTTCAATTGGGCAAAAATATCGAAGAGTCGCATATGCGAAACCGCCAATTAATAGCACAATGGGCCTATGACTCGGGGAAAAAAGACGGTGTAATAGAAAAAATAAGGAGAGACAACAAAACCTATTTTGTTATTCACGATTATTATAAGCTTCAAATATTATTTGGTGAACTCCTTAGAGAAGTTCAACGAATTAAATCGGAAGGGGATTATGAATCGGCTCAGAAGCTGGTCGAAAATTTTGGCGTTAAAGTGGACTACGAGTTGCACAAGGAAGTGCTGAAGCGTTGGAAAAAAATCAACATTCCACCTTATTCCGGTTTTCTGAATCCCCACTATGAACCCAAAGTCGAAAATGGACAAATTATCGACATCTCTATTCATTATGCCGACAACTTTTTAGATCAAATGATCCATTACGGAAAAACTTACAGTTTTAATTAAAATTTATGTTCAAAGACTTACAACTATCTCACGATATACTCGATGCCATTGAAGCCATGGGTTATAAAGACCCCACGCCAGTTCAGGAACAGAGTATTCCAATTATCCTCGACGGATACGATTTAATGGCATTCGCACAAACCGGAACCGGAAAAACTGCTGCCTATCTATTACCTATGGTCGATATTCTGCTTGACCTGGAAAAAACTCCATTTGTTAAAGCGTTGATTATAGCACCCACCCGCGAACTTGCCGCTCAAATAGACCAACAATTGCAGGGAATGGCTTACTTCACTCCCATCGATTCGCTGGCAGTATACGGCGGTGGCGATGGCATTGACTTTAGCCAGGAGAAAAAAGCACTTGAAAATGGAGCCGGCATCATTATTGCAACCCCCGGACGTCTCATGAGCCATATAAAGATGGGCTATGTAGATTTGACCAAACTTGAGTTTTTTGTGCTCGATGAAGCAGATAAAATGCTCGACATGGGCTTTCTCCCCGACATCCTAACCATTCAAAAACATCTAAGCGGGAAACAACAAAATCTTATGTTTTCGGCCACTATGAACCCGAAAATTAAAAGCATGGCCAAAACACTCCTCAACAATCCAAAAGAGGTGAGTATTGAATTGGCAAAACCAGCCGAAGGGGTTATTCAGGCTGCCTACCTGATTCATAATAGCGAAAAAATACGATTGATTAAGCATCTGCTCAAAGACAAAACCGATCAGAAGATGATTATTTTTGCTGGAAGTAAAATTACGGTGGATAATATTGCCAGAAGTCTCAACGATTTAAAAATCGGGGTTCAGGCTTTTCACAGCGGTTTTGAGCAGAAAGATCGTGAAGAAATCATGCTCAACTTCCGAAGCGGAAAACTTAAAGTACTCATTGCCACAGATATCGTAAGCCGCGGAATCGATATCGATGATATTGACTTAATTATAAACTTCGATGCCCCAACCGATGCCGAAGACTATGTGCACAGGGTTGGCCGGACCGCACGAGCTCAACGCTCGGGATTGGCTTTGAGTTTTATCAATGCTGATGAAGTCCACAAATTTCAAAAAATTGAAAAACTCATTGACCGTGTCATTCATAAAATAGCCTTACCCGAAGGATTTCCTCCAGGCCCGGAATATAAAACAGGTGATTTTAAGAGAACATTTAACAAAAACAAAAGACATAATCACTTCAATAAAGACAAATCGGGGAATGCTGATAGCACCCAAACTCCACAAAAATAGGACAGATAAAAATTGATAACCTTTTCAATATCAATATTTTTAAACTTGACTGATGCCACTAATCCGGCATTTTGAGGTTAACAAATTTTAAGGGTAAAAAATATAATTGAAACAGATAAAAAACCACATTTGCATATTCATTAATTCGAAGAAAACATGAGTGTTATAATTTTTTCCATCAGCCTGATTGCATTACTCACAGTACCTGCAGCCTTCGCTTATAAACTTTTCGAAAAAGCGGGAATTCAAGGCCGGAAAGCATTGGTTCCTTTTTACAACCTCTTTATCTGGGTCAGATTGGTCGAGAAGTCATTTTGGTGGTACCTTTGGCTTGCAATCCCGTTTATCAATGTTTTTACCTTTATGCTTTTGGCCATTGAGCTGATTAAAGGATTCGGTAAAACTAAAATTCATGATCAAATATTAGTTTCACTTTTGCCTTTCATTTATTTGCCTTGGCTTGCATTGCAATCCAATATTCATTGGACACCTCCTGCACAACAGCCTAAAATTAAAAAAGGTGTGGTTAGAGAATGGGTCGATGCCATTGTCTTTGCTGTAATAGCCGCCAGTATTATCAGAATTTTTCTCATGGAAGCCTATACAATTCCCACTTCATCTATGGAGAAAAGTCTTTTGGTTGGCGACTATTTATTCGTTAGCAAATTGTCATATGGCCCCAAATCGCCCATGACTCCTATCGCTTTCCCCTTTGTACATCACACTTTACCCTTTACAGCCTTAACTAAAAGCTATGTTGAATGGCTCAAATTGCCCTACCACAGATACCCCGGCTTTGGAAAAATTAAAAACAATGACGTGGTTGTATTTAATTATCCCAGTGGCGATACCGTGGTTTTGGAGCGTCAGAATGAAGATTATTATCAGATAGTTCGTTCCAAAGAACAGGAATTGAAGGATAGATTGGGCGAGGCCTATAAGCCCGGAAGCGGACGGGAAGCCATTTGGAAAGCTTATCATGTAACAGATAGACCCGTAGATAAACGCGAAAACTATATTAAAAGGTGCGTAGCCATTCCTGGCGATGTCATTGAAATTAAAAACCGTCAGCTCTACGTGAATAACAAACCTGCCGACAATCCAAAAAACATGCAGTTTATGTACGATGTTTTTACCAACGGAACTGGCTTTAACCAAAACACCATCGACAAACTTGATATATCTGAAGGTGGGAGAGTAAATAACAGCCACTATATTCTATACCTGAGCGAGGAAAAGAAAAAGCAGGTTGAAGAACTGTCCAATGTGAATAAAGTTGTACCGCATATTCAGACAGCCGGAGAAATCTACCCTCCTATTTTTCCTCATGATATTGAGAATTTCCAATGGAATCAGGACAATTTCGGACCACTAACCATCCCCAAAAAGGGAGTAAAAGTTGATATAACAATTCAGAATATTGCCTTGTACAAAAAAATTATCATGAAATATGAAGATAATGATTTCGAAATTAAGCAGGGAAAAATATTCATAAACGGAAAGGAAAGCACCAATTATACTTTTAAACAAGACTACTACTGGATGATGGGCGATAACCGCCATAATTCTGCCGATAGCCGCTATTGGGGTTTTGTACCAGAGGATCATATCGTTGGGAAAGCTGTATTTGTTTGGCTTTCGCTCGATCCCAACAAAGCACTCACCAACGGCAAAATCAGATGGGATAAAGTATTAAGAACTATTAAATAATAAACAATATGGCAACAGCTGAAATCAAAACCAAATATGGTAACATGACAGTGGAGTTTTACGAGGAGGATGCTCCTAAAACAGTTGAGAACTTCATTACACTTTCGAAAAAAGGATTTTATAATGGATTAACATTTCACCGGGTGATACCTGATTTTGTGATTCAGGGGGGATGTCCTAACGGCAATGGAATGGGTGGCCCAGGCTATACAATTGATTGCGAGTTAACTGGAAACAATCAATATCACGATAAGGGAGTTTTAAGTATGGCTCATGCGGGGAGAAATACTGGTGGCAGTCAATTCTTTATATGCCACAACCGCCAAAATACCAAGCATTTAGACCGTAACCACACGTGCTTTGGAAGAGTCATCGAAAATGTGGATATTGTAGACAAGATTAGACAGGGTGATAGAATTCTGGAAATAGTTGTAACCGAATAACTTTAACCTTTAAGCAAAAAACCTTGAATTCTAAAGAATTCAAGGTTTTTATTTTTTAAACGAAGGCATTAAAAAACCCGGTTAGCCCGGGTTTTATATTTTAATACTCATCCTCGTTAAAGAAGAAATCGTCTTTTGTTGGGTAGTCAGGCCAAATATCTTCGATTCTCTCATAAATCTCGCCTTCGTCTTCCAACTCGCTTAAATTCTCGATTACCTCGTCGGGTGCTCCGGATCTAATGCTATAATCAATAAGCTCTTCTTTGGTTGCGGGCCAGGGAGCATCTTCTAATTTTGAAGCTAATTCTAATGTCCAGTACATATCTAAGTATTTTTAGATTTTTTGCAAAAATAAATTTTTTTGGATTCTTTCCAACTATTAATTATGCTCCCCAAAAAAAAGAAACTAACAATTGTTTATTTCTTCCATAAGCTTTGAGAACTTGTTCGAAATATAATATTTAAAATACTGATTTTCTTTACTTTACACAAATCTTGATTTATCATTAAACAAAGAATCATTATCCGATATTGAGTAAAATGAAGTCTTATAAGGAGTTTAGAACTTAAACACTAAAGCAAAACAGCATTTTCGAGAAGAAAATCGTATTTATAGCCATAGCCAAAATCTTTATTAAGACTAAGTTTGCCTTTGAATGAAACTACATCGCCTAGTTTAAAATCGAGTTCGTCGTTTGTGGTGATGGTAAGATCGAACATATTATTAAAAGAAGTTCCATCCTGAATATGAACCCAGTTGGTTTTCATAATTTCGGTATTCACTTTCACTACCTGTCCTTTAACGACAATCTCTATACCCTCCAATTCCGATTTCTTTTGAAATACCTGTGCCAGGGTATAGCCATCTTTTGCGGACTCCACCGATATCTTTTCGTGCGAATCCTGGGCAGCGGTATGATTATGATTTTCGTCTAATTCCTTAGTCTGAAGCTCGGTCACTACAGGTTGGTTAGCCGAGAATCCTTCAATGAACCATATAGATTCGAAAACCTTATCTAAGCTTTTGCTTTTGAAGTCTTTCATCTCCATTGCCGACTGATAATAGTATTTTCCTCCAACAGTTACCTCCTGTGCTGTTATGGCAGCCCAGTATTCTTTATCATTTTCTTTTAATTTCAAATAAGTATAAGAGCCACTGGTCTGAGCTTCAAGAACATCAACAGAATGCACTTCCGAATTCATTCTGGCGAGTGCCTGAGTATAATCTGTATCGGAATCTTTGCTGACTCCTTGCTGGTTAGTATTGCTGTTATTGCAGGATATTGCCACCAGGGCAATAATAAAAATTTTGATTAATTTCATAAGGTTCACCTTTTAAATTTTTTGTGTAAAATGATTGTGTGCTAATGGAGTTACAAAGGTAATCAATGAATTTTATTTCTTTCCATCGATAATTAATGAAAGAGCAACTACGCCCAATCCTGTATTTAGAGCCAATGCCGGTGGAGCATCGGTAACATAAACCGGCTTTTTGCCCGTTAGCTTTTCCATTTCTCTGGAATAGTACGCCGCCGTCTCCGGATTATTGGCATGTGAAATTGCGTATTCCCAAATGTTATACCCGGCTGTAATAATCCTGATTTCTTTCATTACCAATTCAATACTGCCTTTTTCGGTAAATGGTTTTCCAATAACTTCTGTACGTCCGTCGTCGTTTACAATGATTAGAGGTTTGAGATTAAAAAGCTTACCTATTGCTCCTTTAACCGGACTAACGCGGCCACTACGTATGAGATACTTCATGGTTTTTACACTCACATAGCTCTTGGTGTTTTTTATCCACGTATCCATGTTTAAAACAATATCACTTTTACTCATTCCTTCGTCAGCGGCAACAGCTGCTCTAAGCACCAAAAGCCCTTGTCCGCTGGCCAGGCGTTTGGAATCAATAACACTAATATCCTTGTTTTGTTGCTGTGCAATGGTGGTTCCTGCTTTGTTGGAATTGCTCCAAACCCCACTTAGATTTTTACTGATATGTATACCAATAATAGAGTCGAAATGAGAAGCCAGATAATCGTATTTATTTAAAAAGTCGTGGTAGCTGGGTTGAGCAGAATTGGGGTAAATTTTAGAAGAATCAAGCTTTTTATATAGCTGCTGAGGCTTTAAGGTAAGTCCATCGAGAAAAAACTGCTCCCCAAAATGAACTTTCAGAGGCACCACCGAAATCTGATATTTATCTACGAACTCTGATGGCAAATCGCAGGAGCTATCAGTTATAAAACCGATATTCATTTTGCGGTTGTTCACGATTTCCTTCTGCATCACCATATCATCTACTTTCTGAAAAGTGATATTTCCATAAGGCTCCAGATGGGTAAAAACAACGGCCGGCTGATCGGTGTGAATATGCAACCGCATTTTCTTTTGAGAACCTGCAATTACCAGTGAATCTCCGTAGCTCGAAAGCTTATACCGCAGGCTTTCCTTAAGATTTGCTTGTGCTTCTTCCATCACCAGCATGCATTCGGTGCAATACCTGAAATGGACGTCATCATGTGAAATTCCTTCATTCACATCCTGCACTTTTACCACATTCCGCGATTGGAGAATGCTTCGAATTTCACCATGTTTAAAGAAATCAGTCATGCCTTCGAGAAAATGCACAAATGCTTTCCCCCCAGCATCTACCACTTTAAATTTTGCTAAAACCGCCAGCTTTTTGGGGGTCTCTTCGAGGCTTGTTCTCGCACTTACTAATGATTCTGAAATGAGCTCATTAAAATCGGTAAACTTGTCCTTTAGTTTGTCAACCGATTCCGCCCATTCACGCATCACAGTAATCATGGTGCCTTCTACCGGATTGCTAATGGCTTCGTAACTATAGGCCACAGCGTTTTTTAAAGCAAGAGCAAAATCCTTCACAGTGATATTATCGCCATTTTCTTCCAGCTTATCGCTAAATCCATAAATAAATTGTGCGAAAATGATTCCGGAATTTCCTCTGGCTCCTACAAGAGCCGCATCAGCTATGGCATCAGCGGTAACTTTTAAATTATTGGTTGGAATATAGGTGTCAATAATGGCGCGCATGGTGCTGGCAATATTGGTACCAGTATCACCATCCTGAACAGGAAAAACATTTATTTTATTTATTGATTTCTGATATTCGAAAATTCGCTGTGCACCGGCCAGAAAACTGTAATAGAATCTTTTCCCATTTAACACATGGGTATCTATGCCTTCGTAATTCAAAATCCCTCCTCTTTTAGTTGTGGCAAATATATTCATTAAAATTTGGAGGAAACAAAGTTTAGAAAAAATAATGAAGTTATTCGACAAAATTTATCAATCGATAAATCTATATATGGCTGTTTTTAAGCCGGGTAGCTTTAAATATTATATTAGTCCGGCGAGTTATTTTATATCGCTCGTCCAATCTGTATCCCACAATCCAAACAATTTTCTCATTTTCTGTTAAAACCCAAACCTGCTCCTTTTCAAATTTATTGAGCTTGATATCGATAAAAAAATCGCTGAGTTTCTTCTTACGACCCTTCATGCCAATTGGATAAAAAACATCACCCTGCTTCCATTTCCTTAAGCTTAGCGGAAAAGTGAGCTTTTCAAAATCAAGCTGTGCAACAAATTCGGTGGCAGATGCGATGTAATTAGAAGAATTCTCAAACTCCATTTGTATTGGCGACGAAATATGAAGGGTTTCTTCTGAAATCAGCACGCTCTCCAAGTCAGAAGAGATTCCTTGAAATTGCTTCAAAATAAGATAACTTCTGTCGCGAAACAGCTCATGGGTGGTTGAATATACCGACACTCCGCTGTTTTGTTTTACTGATGATTCCAAAATCTGACTCACCTGTGTAAAATTAAATCCAAATTCCTTTACAAGTTCATATAATATGGTAGGCGCCTGATTTAGTTGGCTTAACAAATCATTGTTTATTCTAATTTCTGCTAATTCTTCAACAACCAATAGTTTTCTATATTCATCAATTTTATCATTAAATATATGTTCAATGGCAGTTATCCTGTCCATATTTCCTGCAATTATTTGCTTTATATCTGGATTAATTTGCTCCATCAACGGCAATAGCTGATGCCGTATTTTATTTCGAATGTATTTTGTGGTACTGTTGGAGCTATCATCGCGCCAGTTTAGACTGTATAGTTCAATAAAAGAATCGATATTCTGCCGTGAAGCATATAAAAGCGGATGAATCAGTGAGCCATTTTTGGGAAGAATACCATGGAGACCCGAAATACCGGTACCGCGCATAATATGTAAAAAATAAGTCTCAATATGATCGTCAAGATGATGTGCAGTGGCAAAATAGTCTAACCCATTTTGTTCTACCAGTTGCCTGAGCCAGGCCACTCTGAGTTCGCGGGCTGCCATCTGAATGGAGATTCCACTTTCTTTGGCATATTGTGCTGTTTCAAATCTTTTCACAAATAATTGAACATCATATCTTTTTGCCAACTCTAATACAAAAGCCTCATCCCCATCTGATTCATCTCCTCTCAGTCCAAAATTACAATGAGCCATAAAAAATGGAATTTTTGCCTGGTGATAAAGCTCACAAAGCGCTACGCTATCTCGCCCGCCGCTCACCGAAATAAGTATTGGTCTATTGGAAATCAATTCATTCTTATGAATAAACTGAACAAAAGCACTTACCATTCCATCATGTTTAAAGCCTTGCATAAAAAGCATCTTCTATGTGTTGAATGTCTTTTTTAAAGTCGTTGTAGAGAATAGAGATAATATCGAACCGCGCTTCTTCATTTCGATTGAACCGGGTAATATACTCATTGGCTGCTTTTACAATAAACTTTTGTTTGGCATTATCCACAAACACAAAGGGTTCTCCGAAGAAATTTGTTCTGCGGGTTTTTACTTCCACAAAAACCAAAAAATCATCCTTAATTGCAATAATATCAATCTCTTTGTGCTGAAAATGCCAATTGGTTTCCAGTATTTTATATCCCTTTTTACTTAAATAATCCTGAGCTAATAGTTCTCCTGTATTTCCCAATTCGTTGTGGTCGGCCATTTTGAAATATTTAATGAATTATAAAAAACTCAACTCCAGGCTGTTTTTATCAACTCTCAAATCGCTGGTTCTTCCAAGAAAAAGAGCATTATTCGAATCTATATGACCCGCAGGAAAGTTCATCACAACCGGGTAGCTGTAATCTTTCACCGCATCCCAGATAATATCCTCAGCGGTTCCTCCAAAGGGAACTGTATTGTCGTGCATTTTGTTCATACCTCCCACAATCAACCCTTTCAATCGGGCCAGCTTGCCTGTCCGTTTAAAATTCCACATCATCCGGTCAATATGATATAAATACTCATCCACATCTTCAAGAAATAATATTTTGTAGTTTGTATTGATATCGCTCTTTGTTCCGGTCAAACTGTATAAAATAGAAAGATTGCCTCCAACTATGGGAGCTACGGCCTGACCACTCCTAAAGATTTTGCAATGTTGATTTACGTAACCTTTTAGCTCGCCAAATAGTGCCGATTTTAAACTCACCACACTTTCATTTTCGCTTTGATCGGTGGGGAAATTAATGGGCATGGCAGCATGGATTGTCGAAATTTGGCAGTTTGTGTGAATATGCGAATGAAAAACAGTGAAATCGCTAAATCCTACAAGCCACTTGGGTTGTCTGATAAATGAAGTAAAGTCAAGCTCATCTATAATTCTTACACTTCCATAGCCACCGCGGGTACTGATAATGGCTTTGATATTCGGATTATCGAGAAACTCCTGAAAATCAAGAGCTCGTTCCATATCGCTTCCTGCAAATTGATGATACGATGAAAAAATATGTCGCCCAAAAACGGGTTCCAAACCCCACCGCTGAAACATTTTAATGGCAGACTTGATTTCAATTGAAGTAATTTTTCGCGCTGGCGATACCAATCCAACCTTATCTCCTTCCTGTAAATATGGAGGTTTCTTCATATTATTTCAATTTTTGCAAATGTAGAAAGAATAATTTGCCCAGTCTGGGTTAGCAGTTGTTTTTATCTAACTAAATTTGCCCAAAAAACAAAGAATGGCTCTAATAAAAAAAGTAAATGGAATCTCCCCATTAATTGGTGAAGATTGTTTTTTGGCTGATAATGCTACTGTGGTAGGAGATGTGGTGATGGGAAATAAATGCAGTGTGTGGTTCAACGCGGTAATTCGGGGTGATGTTCACTCTATAAAAATTGGCAATAATGTGAACATCCAGGATGGCGCTATCATTCATTGCACTTATAAAAAAGCTCCAGTGAATATTGGCGATAATGTAAGTATTGCTCACAATGCTATAGTGCATGGATGCACCATCGAAAGCAATGTTTTGGTGGGGATGGGAGCAATTCTGATGGATGATGTGTATGTGGAAGAAAACAGCCTGATTGCTGCTGGAGCAGTGGTTTCGAAGGGGACAAGAATTAAATCGGGCGAAGTTTGGGCAGGAGTTCCGGCAAAAAAAATAAAAGATATTGATGCCTCATTACTGGATGGTGAAATAAACAGAATTTCATCTTCCTACAATATGTATGCCAGCTGGTATGGAAACGAAACTGAATAATATTCCTGTTCACCAATCCCCTGATAATAATATATTTGCACAACAAATTAAATACTTATGTCACGAATAGCAGTTTTCCCCGGTTCTTTCGATCCCATAACATGTGGCCACGAATCGGTTATTAGACGTGCAGCACCTCTTTTCGACAAAATTATTGTTGCCTTGGGGGTAAACTCTCAGAAACATAATTTTTTCAGTGTCGAAACGCGATTAGAGATGATTCGGGCAACTTTTGCCGATCTTGATAATATTGATTGCGACGAATATTCGGGTCTTACGGTTGATTATTGCAAAAAAATTGGAGCGAAATACCTATTAAGGGGTCTCAGAACCTCTGCAGACTTTGAATTTGAACGAAGCATTGGCCAAATCAATAAGCAACTCGATTATCAAATCGAAACTATTTTTATGCTCACCCAACCAGAACATACTTCCTTAAATTCATCGATTGTCCGAGATATTCTCAGGCATGGGGGGCCGGCAGAACAATTTATTCCCCAGGAAGCATGGAAAATTATTCAAAAAAATAATTAGCCATTCTTTGCGTTCTAAGAATAAAAATTCCGATTTATGAGAAGATTCCTGTTGGTTTTAATTTTGTTTTTATCCGCCGTTTATTTTTCTTTTTCTGCTCCTGTGGTTATCAATGGCAAATCATCAGCCGGTGATGCTTATATTTTTCGGGTTTACCAGCAAAAAGATCCAATAAGCGGGGAAAATTTTCTTGCCGATCAAAAGAGACCCGACAAACAAGGGAATTTTAGTCTCACCATAAATGTAGATCAAATTCAGCAAGTTACCATCATGGTTGGGCTTCAGAGTCTTCAAATTTATGTGCAACCCGAGAAATCTTACTCGCTTATTTTTAATCAAATAACGCTCAAAGATCAAAATATATTTCTCCCTCAAAAACCGCTTCTGGTTGTTTTTGAACAGGAAGATTTATTAAACCTGGTAATTGATGGATTTGAATATGAATATCAAACATTTTTAACTAACAAGTTTCTGCAGCTTGTTAAATTCAAAGACAAATCTATTTATGAAAAGTTCGAAGCACATATCTTTCAGCTTTTCAACGAAACAAAATTTGATGACCCAAAACTTAAGGAATTTTTCAGGCAATATATAGATTACCGGTTGGCCGAGTTGAGGCTCACCTCGCGCATTCAGGATAAAGAAAATGCAGGTTTGGCTTTGCTTGCGCATCAAACTATACTCTTCAACAATCCGGCTTATAATCATTTCTTCACTAAATTCTTCGACAAATATGCCATTGAATTTAACAATGGTAAGGAATTTAACGAAATCATGAGACTGATAAATACCGGACTCCCAATAAATTTATTATTCGATAAACTGGGCAAGGATCCCATTTTAGTCGAGGAAAAACTGCGGGAACTGGTACTCCTGAGTTCGCTAAAACAATTGTATTATAGTAAGGACATTCAGCAATCTTCTGTTAACGAGATAATTAACTATCTGAGCCTGCACAGCAAATTTGAGTTGAACAGAAATATTGCTAAAAATCTGAGTCACTCGTTAGGCAGATTCAACAAAGGAAATCCTTTGCCAGAAATTTCGTTATCCGATTTTCAAAATATCCATCATACCATTGACAATTTCGCTGGTAAGAAGCTTTATATCATGTTTTTATCGGATCAATGCGAAACTTGTGAGGCCGATTTAAAAATACTAAAAACCCTGAATCATGAATTTAGCCAAATTCAATTCCTGACTATCCTTGTTGGTTATTCAAAATCAAACGCCCTAAATTGGGCGCAAAATTTGAATCTTCCCTGGAAAGTGTTGTGGTTCAATGATGATTACGGAATGCTAAACGATTACAGGATTAAAAATTTTCCAGTTTATTTTGTTGCCGATTCCAACGGAAATCTTTTAAATGCTTTTCCACCATCGCCCCGCGAAAATCTAAAATCCTATTTTCAATATCTAAATGAAGGAAAAAAGCAAAAATCGGGCACAGAGCCTACAGAGTTTTTTCAAAAAAACTAAAATGAACCTTTCCATAATTTCTGGTTTCCTTTAATGATGAATAGCTCGAAAAGTCTATTACACCGCTATGCTCCAAAATAAACAGACCCCCATCTTTCAAATGGTTTCCCTGAAGCACAAATTTTGGTAACTCATTCAAATTAGGCATATTATAAGGGGGATCTGCAAAAATAAGGGAATAGGGTTCCTTGTTAATCTCAAGAAATCTAAATACATCAGTTTTAAGAACATTTAGATTTTCAAGACTCAAATTTTGCTTTATTTCATTGATAAACTTAAAATGCTTGAAATTATTTTCAACCGCAGTAACCGACATCACGCCACGCGAAATAAACTCAAGACTAATACTTCCGGTGCCCGAAAAAAGGTCCAGAACTTTTTGCTCGTCAAAATAAATGCGATTGTTCAATATATTGAATAATCCTTCTTTAGCTTGATCGGTAGTGGGTCGCAAATCCAAATTTTTTGGGGGCACAATTTTTCTCCGTGCCAGAGTACCTGAAATTATTCGCATATTGATGATTGTAGAATGATGAAATTTTGATGAACAGACAATCCGTCAAATTCATAAGAAGTTTTAATCCCATTACTTTTATCAAAGAAATCCACATTTCGAATGTATTGAAAAGCAATTTTATAATAGGCCATCGAAGGATTAATATCTCCTAAAAGATACAGTGGACATTCCTCAGGATTAAAATGCAATTGATTATATGTTAAAAGAATAAAATAAATAAATTCCTCTTTGGAATGGAAATGAAAGGAGTTTAAGTACAGGAAGTCCTCATTGCTCATGGCCAAAACGTGAATAAATCCATGCGACACATGCGCATAGACACAAGTACCCAGTTTTTTGTTTTTATGATATTTAAAAATCTCATTTTGAAAGATAGCACATGAATGAATCAGCAGATAGTCGTTAAAATTTTCGTCAACCCAATTCAATAGAACCAAAGGCATCGAAAAAGATAACATTCTATCTGTTGCTAAAACTTTAGAATGTTGCAATGAAAAAGAATATCGAATATTTTTTGAGAACGTAAAGGTAGGTATGCTATTGGTTGTAGAAAAATAGGCCAATGGGGTTAAATGATAATCGTTATGATCTAATGAAATAATAATTTTCGAAAAACTCAATCCTTCCAACCCCATTTCTGACCATATTTCTTCAAGATACCGGGTCACTTCTAACCAGCCGTCCTCTTCCTTTCCATTTCGCACAGTAGTAAACCTAAACTCTTGAAAACGGAGAACTTGTAATGAACTATCATTAAGCAATATAAAAGAAAATCCATTCAACCTGAGCTGAATGGATATTCTATAAGCTATTGATTTATCAGGGTAAAATCCTGAAATTTGAAATTGTTGAGAGGCTTTTAATTCATTTCGCACTATTTTACCTTATTTCCAGTTACCTTCAGTTGAAGCTTCAGTCATGCTACCCAATTGCAGACCAGGGTATTTGTTCATTTCAACAGTTTTCTTCTTCAAATTAATAATTAGCTGCTTATCCAATCCTTTGAGTATTACTTCATATGGAACTTTACATTCAAAAACGTTTAATGGAAGACCGCCACGAGGAATTGTGCCAGCTTGTAAGTCAAAAGTTTCATCATTGAAAAATTCTTTTGGTATTGGAACAAATTTCATTTCTTCGATTTTAAAAGATCTTCTTTTACTGAATAAAGAATCTATAATTGGAATAAATCCAAGCGTATCACGAATTACACGGGTGTTGGTAGTATCGTTTGGATCCGCAATTTCTTTAACAATTGGAAACTTATTGTTTTTAACAAAATCTATCAGCGTGTCCCAGCTGGCCATATACTTACCATTAAAAGTTTTGTAGGCAAGCTGAGCAGCTCTAATGTCTTCGAGCTTTTCAATAACCAGAGCAGATCTAATATCTTTTTGTTCATTAAATCTAACAGGTTCCATAATACTTTCAACCACCATATAGCCCAAAACTATAATGACAATCAAGAGACCAATTTTAAGAGCAATTTTCATCTTTATATATTTTTTAAATTATATTTCGTTTTTCAGGGAACAAAAATAAGACTTTTGCTTAGACTCGCACTGAAAAACTTAAAATTAATGCCGTTTTTTTTTTATCCATTGTATCTTATAAATGCAACGATTCAGATTCAAAAAACTACATGGTCTTTAAAATATTATCGGGAGAATTCATAATAGATTAATGATAAATTACCGGCGACTGTTAACATACAAATGCCAATAAATATAAAACAGCAAAGCCCGGAAATAATAAATATTTCGGGCTTTAGCTAGAAAGGATGCGGCGACGAC
>DYSN01000058.1 GCA_020718205.1 Draconibacterium orientale | reverse complement strand
GTGGCACCAAGATTTTCCTTGGCACTGCTCAACTCCTTTTCTAAATCGGTGAGCCTGTGACTCAGCTGCACGGAATTCACTTCTCCGCCTGCTGAGGGCTCGTCGGGCTTGGTCACAATTTGTTCAACAAATTCGAAGGTGAGCAGGAAATAGGGCATTTCATCTCTTTCCAAGCGTCGTCCGGTAACTTTTATTTGCTTTGCATCGAAACTCTTTAACCCCGAAATACTCCTGCTTACATAGTTTTCGCTTTTTAATTGCCTCAGAAGATTATTCACAAATAGCACCATATCTTTAGGCAAAATTGAAAACAATTCGCTGGAATAATTTCCCGACTGAAATTCGGTAAAGGGATTGATATTATTTAAAATACTTATAATGATATAGTTACTATCAACGAGAATGGACGGAGGCAAAGTTTCGTTGAGAACCATACGTAGCAAGTCTTCGGATCTTGTTTTGCTTTTAACATTTCTACCGGTGAGTATTTCGGGAAGTTGACTTTGGCTTCTCTTGTGGTCGAGCACCAAACTGTCGAAAATGGGGAGGGTAAACCCTGCTTTGTAGCGATAAATTTTATTTTTCAAATCTATTATATCAAATGCATTGCTCATGCCTCCAAGGGTTTCGCTGCTTCCCATAAACAAATAACCATCGTTGTTCAGGCTATAATAAAACCGATGAAGCAAACTTGCCTGAATATCTGGTTTCAGATAAATAAAAAGGTTGCGGCAAACCACCATATCCAACTTGCTAAATGGCGGGTCTTTGAGTACATTATGCGCTGCAAAAACTACAATATTCCTGATTTCTTTCTCTACCTGATAGCCGTTATCGGTTTTTTTAAAATACTTGGAAAGCAAATGTGGTTCCACATCTGCAACAATACTTTCAGGATAAAAACCACGGCTGGCTATTTCGATGGATCTGCGGTCGATATCCGAGGCAAATAATTTTAAATCGCCTTTAAACTGATTTTTCTCAGCTGCTTCGAGAAGTAAAATGGCTATAGAATAAGCTTCTTCTCCGGTGGAACAACCTGTTGTCCAAACTCTTATATGCTTTTTTCCATTTTTAAATAACTCGGGGAGCACCGTATTCTCCAAACTTCTAAAGGCTTCTTTATCCCTAAAAAACTGAGTGACACCGATCAGAAATTCACGGTAAAGAATTTCCTTTTCTTTATCATTATCAATCAGATAAGGAATATATTCATCCAAATTATTAAACCTGTTGATGCTGACCCGCCGTTCCAGTCTGCGCAAAATGGTGTTTTCTTTGTAGTATGAAAAATCTATACCCTCGAAGTTTTTAATGATGAGTATAATTTTGGTCAAAGAATTGACACCTTCTTCGGGCAATATTGTTTTTTTCGATTGTTTATTAACCAGCGGATGCTTTAGAAAATTCTCCAATTCCGGCCCCATTTCTTCTGGGGGCAGGATGTAATCGACTTGACCAGTAGAAATGGCGCTGTGCGGCATCCCAAAAAACTTGGCCGTATTCTCATCCTGAACCATGACCAAACCATCCATTTCTTTAATGGCTCGTATTCCCAGAGTTCCATCACTTCCTGTTCCACTAAGAATAATGGCAATAGCATTTTTTCCCTTTTCCTCGGCCAAAGACCTAAAAAACACATCGATAGGCAGATTAAGGCCTTTACCTGGCATTTGTTTGGTAAGAAATAGTTTCCCATTAAAAATTTCTAAATTTTGTCGGGGGGGAATTAAAAAAATATGATTAGCCGAAAGCATCATACCATCTTCTATAACCGATACAGGCATTCGGGTATAACGAGCCAAGAACTCATCCATCATGCTCTTATAATCGGGCGATAAATGTTGTACTACCACATAGGCAACGCCCGTATTCTCGGGCATATGCTTAAAAAAATTCTGAAGTGCATCCAATCCTCCGGCCGAAGCCCCTACTCCAACTACACGTAGCTGATTTTCCTGAGTGGTTATACCGTTTTTTTTTCTGGATGTGTCCATAATTCATAACTTTACACGCTCCCAAATATAAGAAAAAAGCCACCGTCTTGTGAATTTTATGTTAAAAAATATACAATAGGTTTTGTTTGCATTCAATCCGCAAAACGCCATAAAACATTAACATTATGTTGATTAATGAATGGGTATAAACATTAAACAAAAAAAATTTTACCGGCTTTGCTTAAAAGATATGATTAAAACTATATTAATTTAATGTTTTGATAATCTATAAACAAACAACCCAAATATCCTAAAATTTCCCGCTTGGAGGTTGTTTGATTGGCAAATCTAACTAATATCGCTCCAATTGGTCATTCGGCTTTCTCTTCGACTAAGCTCTTGCATGATCACTTCGTTTTCGGGGCTTCTATGAAATTCGGCAGCGCTTAAAATTCTTATGGCCTCTTCACGGGCTACCTTTAGAACAATTTCATCCTTCACAATGTCGGCAATTTTTAAGTCCAAATCACCACTTTGTCGGGTACCTTTCAAATCGCCGGGGCCACGCAGTTTTAAATCGACATCTGCAATAATAAACCCATCGTTGGTATTCACCATGGCATCCATCCTTGTTTTTGCTTCGGATGTAAGCTTATAACTGGTCATTAATATGCAATAGGATTGCTCGGCACCCCGCCCCACTCTTCCCCGCAGTTGATGGAGCTGCGAAAGGCCAAATCGTTCAGCATTTTCAATAACCATCACCGAGGCATTCGGAACGTTCACCCCCACTTCAATCACCGTTGTGGCAACCATGATTTGGGTTTCGCCTTTGGCAAATCGCTGCATTTCAATTTCTTTATCCGATGCTTTCATTCGACCGTGTAAAACTCCAATCTGGTATTGGGGCCGTGGGAACTCACGAATAATGCTCTCATATCCGTCGTTCAAATCTCTCAAATCTAATGTTTCTGACTCTTCAATGAGGGGATAAACTATATAAACTTGTCTTCCCAAATCGATTTGTTTCCTGATAAAGCCGAATACTTTATAGCGGTTTTTATCGAAGTAATGCCATGTGATGATGTCCTTTCTTCCCGGAGGCAGTTCATCGATTACCGAATAATCCAAATCACCATAGAGTGTCATGGCCAATGTTCGGGGAATGGGAGTGGCTGTCATAACTAAAACATGGGGGGGAATTATATTTTTTTTCCACAGTCTGGCGCGTTGTGCCACACCAAACCGATGTTGTTCATCAATGACTACCAAGCCCAGGTTTCGGAATTGCACTGTATCCTCTATCAGAGCATGTGTTCCAAGCAATATATTCATTTCGCCCGAACGAAGCAACTCATGTAATTCATCTCTTTGCCGTTTTGGAGTGCTTCCAGTCAACAGACCAACTTTAACAGGCATATCTTTTAGAAACTTCGTAATGCTTTCGTAATGCTGCTGAGCTAAAATTTCGGTAGGAGCCATCATACAGGCCTGATATTTATTATCCACCGCCAGAAACATGCACATGAGAGCCACCAAAGTTTTTCCCGACCCCACATCTCCCTGAAGCAACCGATTCATCTGCATGCCCGATCCCAGGTCTTTTCTGATTTCTTTAAGCACTTTTTTTTGGGCTCCTGTTAGCTCGAAAGGAAGATAGTCCTTGTAAAAAGTATTAAAAACGCTGCTCACCTCTGCAAACACAATCCCTTTATTTTTCTCGGCTCTAATAATTTTCGCTTTAATGAGCTGAAGTTGAATAAAAAACAGCTCTTCGAAAACCAATCGCCGTTTAGCGGATTGAACTTCGGGTAAATCGCAGGGGAAATGTATCATTCGTATGGCTTGTTCCCTGCTCACTAACTTGTACTTTTGTACCAATTCTTTAGAAAGTATTTCGGGTATATTTCCTGAAATCTGGCCTATGAGTGCTTTGGTTATTTTAGCAAGACCTCTGGAATCGAGACTCGATTTACGAAGTTTATCGGTGGAATTGTAATAGGGTTGCAATTGAATCTGCACCTGGCTCTGGTCTCTTAGCGAGGCGTCCTCAATTTCAGGATGCGCTATATTTAGGCTTCCATTGAATAGACTTGCTTTTCCAAAAACAATATATTCTTTCCCTGGAACAATAGAATCTTTAACCCATTTAATTCCTTTAAACCAAACGAGCTCAATCATGCCAGTATCATCGCGTAGCGTAGCTGTGAGCCTGGTTTTGGCCAAAACCCCCTGAGTTGCCATATTATAAATTTTACCTCTGATTTGAACAAAAGGCATGTCTTCTTCAATTTCGGCTATGGAATGAAACCGCGACCTATCAAAATATCGAAAGGGGAAATAGTATAGAATATCTTCATAAGTTTTCCAGCCCAATTCTGCCCTTAGAAGTTTCTCCCGCGAGGGACCTACTCCTTTAAGATACAAAATTGGGCTGTCTAAAAACCTTCCTGTCATTGGGCAAAGATAGAACTATACATAAAAAAACCCGGCATAACCGGGTTTTTTTTAATGTTAGGGTATCTTTTAATAATCCCACATAAATTGTTCTATTTCAAAAACTTCTGTTTTGATACGTTCAGATTCCAACAAAGCATCCATACCGCTGGCATAGTCGGCTATCTTACGATCATATACATTATCCTCTTTATAAACATATGATGAAAACATCCTTTTCCAGAAAATATCGTCATAGGTTCTGCGCTCAGCTCCATTTTTGCGGTTAAAAACTTCGGCTCTGGCCAATACCTGACGCGATTCGGGATAATAAATCCAAAATAAGGGTCGGCGTTTAAACTGACCATCCGTAGTTGTATACTCCCAAACTGGACAAAAGCCCAAAATACGAACCTGAAGCTGACTTCTTTGCTTATCGAAATACCAAACTTCCTTTAGGCGAATGCTCTTTACTTCAGTTTTTGCAAACCTATCCTCATAAGCTGTTGTAGTACCAATAACATTACCATCCAAATCTTTTTGCTCTTGCTGGACAGCTACCCCATTTAACAAGGCTTCAACATCGGTAATAGACATAGGAGTAGTAAATTCATCATCAATTTCAGCATCATATGCAGTTAATTCCCCTGTTTTCACGGCATCTAAAACTACTGTAATGAAACTTTTCCAATTTAAGTGTTCAATCACTGGATAATAAAATGGTTGGTTCATTTTCTCGCGAAAGTCAATTATTTGCCATACCCGCTTACTGTAGATAACATCAGCCTGACGCAGCGGACTGTAAGGGATTGGTTTTTTAAATTCGGTATGAATATGATCAAAAATATCATCACGGGGAGTGGAAACTGCTGATGATTGACTACTTCCCCCTATAACCTGTGCATTACTATTCCATGGATTTAAATACCCAATAAACAGAATAGAAATAATCAAAAATTGCTTTTTCATGGTTATTAATTTAATTTAACTGCAAAGTTAGGTACTGACATTTTCTTAATGGGTCCTTGAACTTCAATATTAGAAAATACAAGCATTGTATTTTTTCTCGCACCTTTAACATAAGATTTCATATCATCAGTTAAATAGGGCGATGCTGCTTGTTTATCATAATTATCACCGTCTTTCACAACACTCATTGTAAATCTGGTTACCTGATACTTATATTCAAAATTGACGTATTCAGGCAATTCACATAGTAAATAAGGGTTCGCCAACAGTTTATCCTTTGAAACAATGCCATTGACCATATCCCTAACAAGAATATTTGGTGGAGGCAAATCTTTTACACGGAATTCCTGCTCGCCAAGTTGTTTTCTGTCATCGCCATTATCACTATATACCCTGATTTTCACATTATTCACCGAAGCCTGGGTAAGATTATTAACCACCAAACCTTTACCGCTTTCCTGAATACGACCATCTCCTATGATTTCATATCGAAGTTGAGTGGCTGGTACACCGGAAGCAGAAATATTTACTGGATTGTCGACCCCTCGATAAAATACATTCATTTTGGTGGCAGATACATTGGCAGAAGGCTCAGCAACAATGAAGCTTGATTTGAATGATTCATATTTCATAGTACCATCCGGCTTCATTACACCAATTTTCCCAGCGAAAGTATATTCCTTGGGAGTCATCCCGGAAGTAGGGATTTCTAATTTAACCACCCCACTATCCCCTGGAATTGTTTTTGCAGAACTCATAAACGACTCATCCCATTCAGATGCATTCATTTGATAGGTTACAGTGGGTTCTGCGGTTTCATCTACAGCAGCCATAAACACTTCCGCTTCATATTTATCGCCTTGAAATACAAATCTGGAAGTCGGCATTACCCTGGGTTTAATGGAGCTAAATTTAAAGTCAGATTTGGATATTCCCTGAAATAAATAGTTTGTTACATCGTACTCAGCATTGCGAACCTCATTTACCAATTTGTTGAAAATGGTAACATCAGCGGCTAAAATGGTATGGTAGAAATTATATTCCACCCAATTCTGTGATTGGCCTGTCGCATTTCTGTATCCTTCATCTGTTTTTAAGCCAATATTTAAAGCAGCTTGATCTTGCTCTGGTATTATCTGTAGCAAAGCTTCACGATAGGCGTTTATTTTGGAGCGAAGCTCAAAGCCTTCTCCATTCTCCAACCCTTCGCTTCCCAACAGAAAATTAGTGGGGACATCATAATTATCCTTGGCATCAATCCTGGATAAAGGCCTAACTTTAGCACTATCAAATGGAATACCCTCTGTTTTTGCAATCATGGCAAATTTGAGAGAGTCCATATAATTAACGAGTTGTTGGCTCTTATTTTTAACGACTACTGATTTCTCGTAATACGTTCTTGTTTTATCCGGATTAAGCTGATATTGAGCGCTGAATTGGCCGTGTAAATCCTGAACCTTACTGGTGAAATTTGCACTGGTTTTCTCAACACTATCATTTACTATAACAAAGGCATCGAGAATCTCCTTGGACACATTCAGTGCTAACAGGGCTGTTAACACCAAATACATCATCCCGATCATCTTCTGCCTGGGCGTTTCTTTAAATCCTGCCATTTGTTTTTATTTTAAACAGTTTAAAACTAACGTCTTGGAGCCACATTCATAGCTGCAAGCATATTTCCGTAAACTTGATTTAAAGATTCAACATTCTTAGCAAGGATGTTTACACCTTCTTCATATTGTTGAGTGGCATTAACTGAAGTTTGCAATTTTTCTAAGAATATAGCCATTGAATCCTGAATTTTGGCTGTTGCCTCCATTTGTTCGTTGGAGTTTTGGAGTTGCAGTTCATACACTGCATTAAGGGCTGCCAGATTCAACGAAATCTTTTTAAGCTCCACATTATAGCTATCGCCATCTATTCCAGTAAAATTCAATGCTTCGGCAGCCTGTCTTAAAGTACTGATGGACTTGGCATATTCTGATGCAAGTTCACCGGCACTATCGGCAGCGGCTCTCACACTTTGGTTGAAAGCTCCGGTAGCACTCACGTCATTTTTCATGGCTTCAGCAGCACTTTGGTAACTCTCTGACAAACTGGCAGCTGCGTTGCTGGCAGAAATCAGACTATTGTGATATGCTTCGGTTGATTTAAGATCGGTGGTAAGAACTTCGCTGGCTTTTTCGTAGCTTTGAGAAAGTTTAGTTACGCTAGAAGATGCGCCTTTAACATTGTTAACAAAGTCTGTATTGGCCTGAGCCGCATCGGTGAATTTGTTCATATTAGATGCGGTATCATTCAGATTTTTCAATCCCACACCCAAACTTGCAATTAACTCAGGTCCAATATTGGCATCCTGAAGCATATCGTCTAATTTTTGTGTAAGGCTCTCCTCTTCCATACCATCTTCCAGAAATTCCGGAACATCATCCACTATATCTTCTACCCCATGATACATACCTGCCAATTCGGGATATACCAAACTCCAATCCGGTTCAACATGTGGTGGCTCAAAAGCAGAAAAGAAAAATATAACTGCTTCGGTTAGCAGCCCCACGGTAAGCATGATGTCGGCACCTGTAACGTGTGTAATTTTAAATAAGGCTCCAATGATTACTACTGATGCGCCTATACCATAAAGTTTGGCCATAAAGTGTTTAAAACCCCGGCTTTTAACAATCTCCTGTAAACTCATAACTCAATTAAATTTAGCTTGTTAAATTAGTGAATAATAATTATTATTATTTATATATCTCTGATGAATTCTTTGGATTGTCATTCTCCATTCTTCCTAAATAAGTTTGCATACATCTAAAGCCAACATAAGCTTTTGCGGTATCCTGATATTCATATTGGCGGGCAGTAACCTGAAGGAAGTACCCTATATCTTTCCATGAACCACCTCTTATTACCTTCTTCTTCATCTGAGGAGCTTCATCTTCGCTGGCATTGTATTCAAAATTTGGATTCATATCCCAGGTAAAATTAAATGATGACTCATCGAAAGCACTTAATGTCCACTCAGAAACATTACCTGCCATATCATAGAGTCCCCAGTCATTAGCAGGATAGTGGGCAACGATAACGGTTTGAATTCCACCATCGGAAACATAGTTACCACGGCCCGGTTTAAAATTGGCCAGGAAACAGCCTTTGTCGTTACGAACATAAGGACCTCCCCATGGGTAAGGGTTCATTTCCCAACCACCGCGGGCACCCCATTCCCATTCCACTTCGGAGGGAAGACGAAACTCGTTCACAGCTACTTCACCTTTTTTCTGAAGCCAGTTGTTCATGATATCGGTTCTCCAATAGCTAAATGCCTTTGCTTGTTTCCAGTTAACACCAACCACAGGATAATTGTCGTAGGTTGGATGCCAAAAATAGTTTTTAGCCATAGGGTCATTATAACTATAGGTAAAATCATGAATCCAACAAAGAGTATCGGGATAAATATTGATATTTTCTGTTCTGATGAAGATACTGCGGTCGTCGTATCCTTCGGGCCTGTTGGCAAAACCACCACGGTCGGATGGCAAATCGCCATCAGAAACAACATTTCCTCTGGTATCGCGGGCATATTCTTTTCTTGCAGCGGCTTGCAAATCAATCCAATAGTACTGATAAATCAGTTTTCTGGAGTCTACTTGTTTTTTCCTGTAAAACCTTTCGTGCGATGGCAGATACATGACTTCCAGAGCATTTCTAACTTCTTCATCTTCGCTGCTCCAATCAAGTTCGGTATCCCAATTCAAATAAGGGGGATCATAAACTTCGCCGGTTTGCTCGTTTTCTGTTTTAAGGAATTCTTCCTCATTGATTTGCCCCATATATCCCCGTGCAATGGAATCCCGGACCCAATAAACAAACTGTCGGTACTCGTTGTTGGTAATTTCAGTTTCGTCCATATAAAAAGACTGGGTTGAAACAGTCTTTGGTTCATGCACGTGAGCATAAGGAACATCCTGGTCACTTGACCCCATGGTAAAACTCCCCAGAGGTATAAAAACCATACCGTAGGGAGCTGCCTGATAGAAAGCCGGCCTGTCCTGTACACCAATCAATTCACCATTGCCACTATTACTACAGCTTGTAGCGATGAGGGCAATCAATGAAATAAAAATCAGTTTTTTCATATTAACTCCTGTCATTGATCTCAATATTAATCCCAGAAAACATAGCAAATCTATAATAAAATATTTAGATATGCTATAAAAATCTGGTATTTTTATAACTTCTCTTTGGTTTCTCTATTTCAAATTTAAAACAATAACCAAGTCTGATTTCATGCGACCCGCCATTTTTAAGGGCATTGGTATTAATATCGTATGCATATCCTACTTTTATATTCTTTATATTTACTCCAGCCATTAAGGCAATACCTTCCTGATGTTTGTACATAACGCCACCCCAAAACACATTATTGTAGTCACCAATGACACCTGCATTGATAAGCAAAGGTGAATTTAGGGTATAGCCAAGCAGCATTGTTGGTTTAAAGTGCAATTTTGGCATTCGCCGGAATCCCAAAATATACTCCCCGGTAAGGTAAAAAGTCCTTGCCAGTTTACTTCTACCACCTGCAATTTCCATGCTTCCCTGATTCAAATGTTGGGATGAAACACCAACCAACCATTTTTCCTCTTTCTGCAAAACTGCTCCGGCATCTATGTCAAAGATCATTCCCGATTCTTCTTCGGTAGAGGTTAATAAGGGGTCATCGCTCTGATTAAAATAGCTAAAATCTATTTTTTTATTGGCAAAGCCGAGTCCTAATCCTGCTGCAAATAGCAGCTCTCCTATTTTTTTATGGTAGGAATAGTTGAGTTTTAATGTTGTTGTATTAAAACTTCCGGCTTTGTCGGAGATGATTGACGCACCCAATCCGCCTTTTAAGAACTTTACGGGCGACTCAACGACCACACCAAACACTGTTGGGGCACCTTCGAGTCCAACCCATTGTTGCTTCATTATCCCTGTGGCGCAAATGGCATTGTTTGTCCCCGTATTACCAGGGTTGTACAAACTTCTCACAAACATAAACTGAGAGAATGTCTGATCCTGTTGCGCATCAGAGTTACTGACAATAAGTAATGTTATAATAAAAAAAGCTAAAGCTTTTTTAAGTATCTTCATTTGTTTTGGTTTTTTGATTAGGATTGGGCGCCATTTCAATAAAATTAATAACCACCTTAAACACAAACAATTTAACTCGCTTTTTCCTTCTCAAAACAAGGCCGTAAAAGTAAAAAGTTTTTTCTAATTACTAAACAAACAAATGACCCTTATCTATAATATTAGTTCTAGTCAGAATCACAATTTTATACGGTAGCTTGAGAATAAATGTTACACCCTGATTCATAGGTAATTGAATAAATTCTCCATTAGTTTTATCCTTCATTTATCTTTCCTGACCTAAATAAATAATGAGAATTGTCTAAAAAATTTCCCTATATAATCAGACTTAGGGGATAACGCTGATGAAATAAATATATTATCCCGGCTAAACCTCCTCCTTTTAATATTAATTTTGCCCCCTATTCATCAAATATCGATTATGGCTTTTGTAACAAAGGAAAAACTCTTTAGCAGAGATTGGTTTAAAGTATATAGCCTGATTCTTGCCGGCACATTTATTATGTCGGCAGGTTTTGTCTTTTTTATTAGTCCCTACAGAATGGCACCCGGAGGTGTTTACGGGATTGCCATCATACTTCATCACTTAATTGGTTTGCCCATTGGGGTGATGGGACTTGCCATGGACATTCCGCTTACACTCATTGGCATCAGAATTCTGGGTCCCAGATTTGGGGTTAAAACCATTGTTGGTTTCGTGAGTACTTCCTTATGGATTAGTTTGCTGGAATATTACTGGGGATATGAACCTCTGGTTCAGGATGCTGAATTGCTATCTGCTATTTATGGTGGGGTACTTCTGGGCGTTGGTCTTGGAATGGTATTTAAAGCAAAAGCCACCAGTGGAGGAACCGATATTGTTGCCATGATAATTTCCAGATACACGAAACTACCTGTGGGGCAGGTTCTTATTGTTGTGGATTCTGTGATTGTTTTGGGAGGTTTGGCTGCATTTGGCGATTGGGTTATTCCATTATTAAGCTGGTTAGTCATTTTTCTAACCGGAAAAATTATTGATGCCATACTCGAAGGGGTTGGATATGACAAATCTGTTATCATCATCTCTGACAGTCATGAACTTATCCGCGATAAAATTATTAACGATTTAAAACGGGGTGGTACCTATATTCATGGTATCGGAATGTATGAGGGAGTAGAAAAGAAAATAATTATGACCGTTGTAAACCGGAGAGAGGTGGTTTTATTAAAACACTATATCAGTCAGATAGATCCCAAAGCCTTTATCATGGTAACTGATGCCAACGAAATTATGGGTGATGGGTTTAAATCGCTAAATGAAGAATAAAAAAGGGGGCTAAAATTCAGCCCCCTTTTTTTATTCTATCAGATTCATTTCTTTTATAAGATGGGTGGCACCGGCGTATTTATCAATAATAAACAGGCAATATCTGATGTCTAATGTAATGTTTCTGCACTGGTCGGGGTCGTAAATGAGATCGCTCATGGTTCCTTCCCAATTACGGTCGAAATTAATTCCAACAAGCTGGCCCTGAGCATTAAATACAGGGCTACCAGAATTCCCACCGGTTGTATGATTCGATCCGGTGAAACATACATTCATTTTCTCCTGATTGCCCCCATAGACTCCATAGTCTTTATCCTGCCACAATTTCTTTAATTTTGGCTCTACCACATAATCGTAGATTTCCGGGTTTTCTTTTTCCATGATTCCGTCGAGCGTCGTAAAATGCTGATAATAAACTCCATCGGCTGGGTAGTATCCATCAACGTTGCCATAGGTAATCCTAAGGGTGAAATTGGCATCGGGATAAAACAACCGATTGGGCTCGTAATCCATCAGCATTTGCATATACCTTCGGTCTAAGTCTTTCAATTCCTGATTTATAGGATTCCGTAAGGATTCTATTTCGGTGTATTTGGCTCGTATGCTTTTTGCCAGGATAGATGCGGGATCTTTGGAAATCGTTTTGAGTGCTTTTTTGTTTGCCCCCTGAATCATTTCCATGACTGCAAGTTGATTCACAAAAACAGATTTCTGGAATAAAAAGGCAACAAATTTTTTAAAATCTTCATGGAAATCCTTATCTATTACCTGGAAACAGGTAGGAAGTTTTTCTTTTTCAACGCCCACATAATATTCTTCGAGCAGACGAAGTGCAATGGCTTCATCTATGGGTTGATGATAGTCTTTAAAGAAGCTTTCGGTTTTGGCAATCAATTGTTTTTTCGCATCTGCTATTTTTGCTTCATCGGGTTTTTCTTGCAATAACAAATCTTCCAGATTTCTAAACCCCGATGCAAAACTGATTAATTCAATCCCCATTCCTGCTTCCATAAGATACGTCATTTGAATTTGAAGGGGCTTCAAACTGGCATGGAGCTCGCGATATCGATCTATAATGCCTGAATGTTTTTGGTTCATTGCCGCATTGTTAGCCAACCAGTTAAGCAATTCATTTTCATGAATCCGCTTATTCTCTATGGCATCTAACCTGTCAACACCTTTGTTCTCGCCCTGCCATTTTTTCCAGCCATTGGCGAGTCCTGCGACTTTTTTAGCATATTGAATTCTAACTTTGGCATCGGCATTTTGTGCAGATTTCATCATATTGAGCCGAATGGTTCTCATTTTAATTCTAATGGGATTTTCCACCTCAGTAATTAATTCAACTGCATCGGAAATAAGATATTCTTTGGTAGTTCCAGGATAACCGTAAACAAAAGTAAAGTCTTCTTTTTCAACTCCTTTGAGCGAAATATCGAGAAATTTCTTTGGTTTATAAGGGATATTATCTTTTGAATAGGCAGCTGCTTTATTGTCTTTATTGGCATAGATTCGGAAGAGGCTAAAGTCGCCTGTATGTCTGGGCCACATCCAGTTGTCGGTGTCGCCTCCGAATTTGCCTATATTGCTTGGAGGAGCCCCAACGAGTCTGACGTCTTTAAACTCCTCGTAGAAAAACATAAAATATCTGTTTCCGTTAAAAAAAGGTTTAATAACCACTTCTATACCATTATCCATGGCGTTGTTGGCCTTCAATAATGTAAGATTCTGATTCACAATGCTATCGCGCTGCTTTGCGGTAGCCAATTCATTTACGCCCGCAAGAATAGCATCGGTGACTTCGCGCATTTCAACTAAAAATTTAACTGTGAGACCAGGGTTGGGCAACTCTTCAGCCTGATTCATGGCCCAAAAGCCATTGGTTAGATAATCGTGCTCGATGCTGCTGTGGTTTTGTATTTCAGAGTAGCCACAGTGATGGTTTGTGAGTAATAATCCCTCGCCACTGATTAACTCTCCTGTGCAACCGCCTCCAAAAATTACGATGGCATCTTTCAAGCTGGCCTTATTGATACTGTAAATATCTTCCGCCGAAATTTTCATGCCCATTTCCTTCATTTGAGCTTCGTTATATTGACCCAAAAACAATGGAATCCACATGCCTTCGTGGGCTTTAAGCATATTCATACCCAAGGCCAAAACCAATAAAATGGTTGTTATTAATCTCTTCATCTATAATTATTTTAACCTATTATAAAAATTTCCACCAGTTAAAGACAAGGTCTGTGCCTGGTGGAAATTGCCAATTTTTATTTAACAGCAACAGTTTCTATTTCGATGAGAGCACCGAGTGGAAGATCGCGAACAGCAAAAGCAGCTCTGGCGGGTGGGTTTTCAACATAGTAACTTCCATAAACCTGATTCATTTCGGCAAAATTTTTCATGTCGGAAAGCAAACAAGTCGACTTAACTACATCGGAAAAGCTGTAACCAGCAGCCAATAGAATGGCTTCAATATTATTCATTACCTGAATGGTTTGTTCTTTGATTCCACCTTCAACAATTTTTGATGTTTGGGGATTGATTGGAACCTGTCCTGAAATAAAAAGTTGACCATTGATTTCAATTGCCTGACTGTAAGGACCGATAGCTTTAGGAGCGTTTTCGGTAAAAATGACTTTTTTCATCTGTTTATAATTTGTTTTTTAATTGTCTCCCGATAATTATCGGGAGGAATCGCATGATTAAAATAATCATTACTATGGGTGTTTAACGATTTTTTAATCATGCTTATTTCATGTTTTGTGTTTTAGCTTTTTATAATGAATCAGTGCGGTCCGGTTGGTGAATTTCATTAGAAATTTCGAGCCCGGCTTCCCGGATTATTCTACAAATTGTTCATTGAATTAAATTGGTTTCAAATATAGAATTTTTCCTTTGAAGGAGCATTAAAAAGCAGTTGAAAACTATTATCGGTCGAGGTGAGATTTTTTCTTTTCGACCTTGAGGTCTTTAAACATGGCCGATTTAATATTGATACCAAAATTCCAGCTCTTGTAATTTCCTGTTGGAATCCAGCTAAAGCGCATTTCCCAGCAATGTAAATCGCGGTAGATTTCGAGCTGGGTATAGGTGAGCTCGTTGGTTTCGAAATCGTAGCCCGAACGCACGCTCACTTTCCAGTTTGGGGTAACTTGAACGTTTCCGGAGAACCCGAGTGTTTGAACAATGGATTTGTCTTTGGTGAGCATATATCCAAGGTAGGAATATTTCATTCCATAGCGAAGACTATAATTCACATTGATGGACCAGGGGATGGTTCCATCGGTGGTTTTAGCCAATTTAGTATTTTGGTCAGTATCTAAAACGTCGGTATCTTCATTTTCGGTTTTGTCCTTTTCCACCCCCTTTTTGTCTCCTTTCTTATTAAAGGTTTTATTATTGAGGGTAAAATTGAGCCCGGCTGACCAGCTCATGTCTTCGATTCTGAACAATCGCCGGTTCACATCCCACTCAAACTTGTTGATGTTTTTGGTTCCCGCAGAATCAAGAATATAGGGATCCCAACTGCTGGCATATCTGATATCGAGATTTTTTAACAATTTGGTTCGGGCACTTATGGTCAAAGGCGACCAACGCAGAGAGTCTTTGGCCATATTGTAGGATGTTGACAATGTGAGATTATCGATGAGAACCATCTTTTTTGTTCCGGTAATGGTATCGTTTTTATCTTTCACTTTCATCTCAAAATTATTACTCAATGAGAAATTAAGAGCACCCTGCTTGCCACTTCCGGGCGATCCGTAAATGCCCCCATCAAAGATACTATACAGAATCATTTCCTCTTCCTCCGGATTGTAGTATGATTTGTAATATCCCCATTGGTCTTCGCTGAAGTCGGGCCGGTAGCTAAAGGAAACATTGGGGGTGAGCACGTGGCGGATGGCCTGAACGGGTGATTTTTTACCAAAAACATACATTCCGTAGAGCTTTGTGGAGAATGATGAACTAAAATTAAAATCATTGGCTGTAATAAATCCGCCAATGGTATCCTGCCCCACCCCGGCGGCAATGGTATCAAGACCCACATAATACTCCGGAATCCAGTAGCGGTTTATATGTTGCGAATACCAGGTTGAATTAATGGTTATGCTGTTGGTCCAGTTTAAATATTTGAGCACTTTCTCGCTGCTGCTGATTGGAATGGTATGTTTCATTCCATTTTTAAAATACTTTTCCCATCCTGAGGTAAACATGAGGGAATCGGCCACACTCACTTCGTTTTTGGCTACCATGCTGTATTTCATGCTGATATTCTCGTACCATTTGAGCTTACCTCTTCTTTCTTTTTTGCGCATCGGGTAGAAACGGGTTCCGCTGAAAGAGATTTCGGGAAATTTAAGGGTAACTGTTTTATTCAGGGTATTCTGGCTATGACCCAGATTCACGTTCAAATTCCAGTTTTGGCCAAAACGGGTAGAGTAGTTCACACTCGATTGAAAGGTATTCGACAGCCTGTCGCTCACCGAGTTTCCGAGCTCATATTGATTAAAAGCGCTGGAACGAATGTTTACATTGGCCGAGAATTTGCTTTTTGGGCGAGATTTTGCATCCTGATTATGAGACCATTGAATTAAAAAATCGTTGCTTTTTCTATAATCGGGCGAACCTTCGCTTCCCACTATATTAATGGCATATTTCAGGTTTAAGGAACCAGTGTATTTATATCTTTTTTTATAGTTGGCTTTGGTACCCAATGCCCAGCTTCCGCGGGTATAAATACTTCCGAGAAAAGTAAGATCCATGAAATCACTTACTGCCCAGTAATATCCACCATCCATTAAATAATAGCCCTGCTTGGTCGACTGGCCATAGGTGGGAATAATGATACCCGACTGCCTGCCACTTTGGTTTGGGAACAGACCGAATGGTACTAAAACAGGGGTTGGAACATTGGCTATTTCGAAATAGGCAGGACCTGTAATAATTTTGTCGCCGGGAATTACTTTTGATTTGCGAAATCTGAAAGAATAGTGCGGATGATCCAATTCGCAAGTTGTAAAACGACCACCTTCGATAAAGGCTGTATTATCGGGCAATTTTTTGATTTTCTTTCCATGAAGAAATCCTCCGCTTTCTTCAGTTGAAACATTGGTAATGAGCCCCTTTTTGGTATTGAAGTTGTATTTTATTTCGTCGCTTTTGAATTCGTCTTCGCCTTCTTTAAAAACGGGTTTCCCTAAGAATTCTCCCAGCGTATCCGGAACCCCCGTAGCATATATTTCGCTGGTGTTAAAGTTGATTTCCATGTAGTCGCCTACCAGATTGATGGAGCCATAGTTTACTACATCTTCTTTAAAGAGAAAAACTTTTTTGTTTTGCATATCGAAGCGGATAGAATCAGTGGCCTGATAATCCACCTGCGATTCCAATGTGGATGGCCTTCTTTTCATGAGCGAATCGGTGGTAGTGATATCGGGAGAAGAGCTGATTCGCAGCGAATCGAGCTTTAAAGTATCGATTGGAACAAGCCTATTGGAAAGTTGAAGTGAATCGGATGGTTGAGAAATAGAGTCAGTTGTTTGTGCTTTAGCCCCAAAAAAAGACAAAAACAGGATAAGTAAAAGAAAACGGGGGGTGCAATTTCCTGTTAATAATTTCGTTAACAATTTGTATATGATGAAATTAGTCAAACTTCCGAATTCTATATTTTTAAAGTCAAAACTAAATAATTTTGCCGTAAAACAACTATGACATATTCCACAAAACATAATGTGCTTGTTTTTTTAACGATGGTTAACAAATTCTCGTTAGCATTGGGCAGAAAATGGCTCGTGCTACTCCTTATACTTCTGTCAGTTACAGCAACTCAACCTGTTTTTTCGCAGCATAAATTGCAAAAAATTGTATTGGATGCAGGCCATGGCGGAAAAGACCCCGGAGCTTCGGGAAAGTATTCCAGAGAAAAAGATGTGGTGCTGAATATTGCTTTGCAAACAGGAAAAATCATCAAGCAGAAATATCCGGATGTGGAGATTATTTATACCCGCCAGACCGATGTTTTTATTCCGCTGAAGGAACGTGCCGAAATTGCCAATAAAGCCAATGCCGATTTATTTATTTCTATTCACTGCAACGCCAATAAATCACCAACACCCAATGGGAGCGAGACTTACGTGATGGGATTGCACAAGAGCGAGGCTAATTTAAACGTTGCCAAAACTGAAAATGCAGCCATTCTATTCGAAGATGATTTTGAAACACAGTACGATGGATTTGACCCCACCTCGGAGGAAAGTCATATTATTTTTAATTTCTTTCAGAATAGTTTTTTATCGAACAATTTGGATCTGGCCACTAAAATTCAAAAGAAATTTACTACCAATACCCCTTTAAAAGACCGAGGTGTAAAACAAGCCGGATTTTGGGTTCTTTACAAAACTACCATGCCCGGAGTACTTATTGAAACAGGTTTTTTGAGCAACGCCACCGACGAAAAATTTTTAAGCAGTGCCGATGGGCAAAAGAAGCTCAGTGAATCAATAGCATCAGCCATCATTGATTACAAGTTAAGTTTCGATGCTCACGAAGCTCAAAAGGCCAAAGTGAAACCAACAACTACCGAACCTGTGGCCAACACGAATGAACAGAATTCGAAAAAGGAGAAAGAAACCACAGTTTCGGAAAAACAAGAACAAAAGACAGAAGTAGTCTCCGCCGAAAAAACCGAAGATAAATCGACTGTGAATGAGCCCGGTAAGGATGAAGTGGTTTTTAAAATTCAGTTTTTAAGTCTGCCCGGCGAAACCAAACTCACCGGAGAGAAATATAAAAATCTCGGAGTCATTAGTTCGTATCACTACAAAGGTGCCTATCGCTATACTGCTGGCTCCACATCGAATTTTGATGAGGCCATAAAACTTCAGTCCAAACTTCGGAAACAAGGTTTTGCCGATGCTTTTATCGTTGCCTTTAAAAATGGGGAACGCATCACGACCGATGAAGCTCAAAAACTTCTTAAAAAGAAATAATTATGAAACTGCAAAATTTGATTGTTGGAATGGATGCCTAAATAATTCGGATATTTGCAAAAATAATTGGACAAACCAGAATAGTCTTTTCTGCAATCCAGCAAACGGTGGATTGATAGGGGAGAAAATAAAAAACTAATTCAATGAAAATCAACAAAGAAACTCAAATAGGAATTATTTTTATTGTTGCAGCCGGACTTCTTTACTGGGGCTATAATTTTCTAAAGGGAAAAGACGTATTTATTAAAGAACGGATATTTTATGCTGAATACGATCAGGTGAGCGGTTTGGTTAAGTCCGACCCTATCTTTATCAACGGGTTAAGGGCAGGACAAGTGAATAATTTGTATTTCTCACCAGGGAACAGTGGTCGAATCATCGTTGAACTGCAACTTACACAAGACTTTCCCATCCCCAACAATTCCATAGCTCAAATTGTTAGCACCGATTTAATGGGCACAAAAGCAGTAAGCCTGAATATTGGCGACTCCAGAGAACTGCTTGATGATGGCGACACCATGGTTACCAGCATTGAAAGCACCTTACAGGAACAAATGGAACAAACACTGGGTCCCATTAAAAATAAAGCGGAGGAGCTTATTGGATCTGTAGATATAATAATTGACAATTTGCAATCGATACTGAATAGTGAAACATCGGAAAATATAAAAGCCAGTCTGGTTCATTTGGAAAAGTCGCTAGTTAATGTGGAGTCATTAACTGGAAATCTGGATAAGGTGATGACACAGGAAAGCGGAAATATTAAAAAAATTCTGGAAAATGTGGAGTCTATCACCCACAATCTGCGCGATAATAATGAGAATTTAACCGCTATCTTATCGAATTTTCATCAAATCAGCGATAGCCTGGCAGCAGCAGATATGGCCGGAACACTCAGGATGGCCAATAAATCGCTTACCGATTTTTCATCGATTATTGAGAAAATAAACAAAGGAGAAGGCTCGGTGGGTATGCTGGTGAATAACGATACGCTCTATCTGGAGCTTGAAAAATCGGCCAGTGACTTGAACTTACTGCTCGAAGACATCAAGAAAAATCCAACGAGATACCTGAAATTCAGTGTTTTTTAAGTATTCTTTTCTTCTGATTACTTTTCGGAACCACTCTCCGGCTCTTCTATTCTGATGAATATATCGGCAGGCTTCATGGGTCGCCATTGGGGTTTCCAAATGAACCCTTTTAATTTCTCGTCCATCGGATTCACCAAATGGGTGGGCGTGACATTGGCAATGGGTTTTTCGATATAGGTGACCGTTTCGAGTTGTCGGTTTTTCATAAAGATAAGCATATCTTTGGCTCTGATGGTATTCATTCCGATTGGGGTGCCATCATCTTCCCACAAAAAATAGATGGACTCGGATTTATCGCGAACACTGATTTTTCTCATTTCGCTCTCCACAAACCAGGCAAACATATTTTGTCCACTCACCTGATTATAGAATTTGGGTTCTATGGTATCCTGACTCACCAGAAAAACATTTCCCTGAAAAGCAGCCGAATCGAGCTCCTGATTGCGGGTAATCAAATCGATGCGCTTGCTGCTGATTTGATTCTCTTCGAACCAAAGCATGGGATTATGAAACAGCGCAAGTATGCTGTCGTTAAAGGAATACACTAAACTATCGGCCAGCCCCTGAACCTGTTTTTTAAAGAATTTCATTTTATAATAGGCCAGCAGGTGGGTTGGTTTTTCTAAGGTATCGAAGAGCATCATCAGTGTATCGGCGTGTAAATAAAGGCTATCGGTTTCGTCAACAAAAATAGCCTGGGCACTATCGACCACGTAGGCATACTGTGCCGATTTATTGTAAAAAGCATACTCACCAGTTATTACCACATCGTTGGCGGTATCGGTCATTACCACATTGCGCCAGGCCTTTGCCAGCCCCAGTTCCTTGTTATTGTAGATGCTGTCGCCGCTGAGTGTATTGCTTTTGTTTTGAATGAACGCATTGATGCTTAGCCTCGAGATTTTGGTTTGTGTATCGTAGAAACCGTTTTCGGCGTAGAGGTATGAGCTATCGCCGGTGATGGTTGAAGGCCCAATAAAATAAACCCTTTCCGACTGTGTTTGGTATTTTAGTGTGTCGGAGCGCATGATATAATCGGGGTTAACCACCACCACGCTGTCTTTAAAATATACGGTTTCGATGCGACTGTAGTAATAGCCCTTTTTACTGGTTAGCACGTTGACCGAGTCTTCGATTCTTCCCCAGACAAAATAGCGGCCAATGCCTGAATTTCGGTCGAATATGAGTTCGTCGGTATACAGAGTTGCTTTGCGGTCGACCATTTTCACATTATCGTGGAATTCTGCCATTTTGGTATTTCCATCGTAATAAAGTCTATCGCCATACATATCGAGGGAATCGTTGATATTGATGTGCACATTTCCGAAGGCATCGATGGAGTTGTTGGGGTAAAGGTATGCGCTGTCGCAGAGGAGAACGGAGCCATCGTGCTCGGCGTCCACATTGCCTATGAGTCGCTGGGCATTGTTTCCGGCAATATTATCAAAAACCCCTAAATCGGCATGGTGGAGATTGATTTTTTTTACTTCTTCCGGCTCCTTATCTGCCTGAGCGAAAGCCGGGGAAGCAGCGAAAAACCAAAGAAGCACAAGGGATATTTTAATAAGATTTATCATGGAATTCGATGAATTAAATGCTGAAAAAGACTTTAAGGCAAGAGTCTTTTTCAGGCATATTGCAGGGCAAGATTGATTTTAGACCTTATGTCGTCGCGAATACAATTGAGCGCGGGATTGTTGATAATATCGAAGAGATATTTGCTTTCGATGGCAATTACCCGGGTTTCGTTTTCCGAGACGTATTGCACAGCCAATTTACAGGGAATAATGAGTCCTAAATCCATTTCTTTTGAAACGGCTTCCCAGGCAAATTTAGGATTGCAGGCTCCAATTATTTTATACCTTTTGAATTCCTTGCCAAGTTTCTCGGCAAAAACCTTATCGAGGTCGATTTCGGTTAATATTCCGAAACCTTCATTCTTCAATGAGTCGGTGATACGCAAAACGGCTTCGTCGAAATTGCAGTCTAAATGGCGGCTAAGAGCATAGTTCATTTGTGGGATATTATTCGTTAACTTCTAATTTAAAGCCAGTTCCGTGCACATTGGTGATGGAGATGGCCGGTTCTACTTTCAGCATTTTTCTCAGTTTTGCGATGAACACATCCATGCTTCGGCCAATAAAATAATCGCTTGATCCCCAGATTTT
>DYSN01000010.1 GCA_020718205.1 Draconibacterium orientale | reverse complement strand
ACCTTTATACTCATCGCGGGGCTCAAAAACGGTACCCGAATAACCCGATGTTGAGTTATTTCCCTTTTTAGATCCGTTTAAACTTGTCCAGCTTGGGTTGTTCACTTCGCCAAAAGGGTAATTGCTGCGCTGACTATTCACATAACCATCGGTGGGAACAATGTGAAAAATATCGGTCACCATGGGTGAAGCATCATTAAACCAGCTTTTGGGGAAACTGTGTTCGCGGTTATAACAATCGCCTTCTTCGCTGTAACTTCCACATTGGTTTGTGCCGAAATTATATTCGTAAGGGGGTGTGCCACCGGGAATATCGCTATACATATCCCATACCTTACCATTGGGTTTATCATCTGTAGTATGAAAATGTGTCCAAATAGAACTATATGATTGAGCATCATGGTCGTTGATGATTCCGTAAAGAGCTGTTTTCAGCTGTGCTCCAGATAAGCCTTCGGCATCATCGTAATATCCATTGGGGATTTGAGCAAATATGGTTAGACCAAGCAGCAGTCCCAGTGTAGAAAGAAATGTTTTTTTCATCATTGTTTAATAATTTCATCAGGGCTGCCCGGTTTGTCGCAGTCCTTAAGGGGGCGCAAATGTAATATAATTGACAATTTTACAAGATATATCCACCAATATATTTCTCCACAATTTGTTCACATTCTATGGTAAATGATTCGAAAAAATGAAAGGAACAGAATTAATGATAAGAAAGGAGCTTCCTGAAGCCATTTTTCAACTGAAAAATGTGAGCTTTGTTAGAAAATTGACAGCTAAAAGAAGTGTGTACCTATCTATTCCCCAGAAACTTAAATCCCTTCCAGATGATTTCCAAATCGTTGGCAATCTTATAATCGCGCGAATAGAGCAAATTGAGTCGTGACAGGGTGTCGTCGCTTAAGTTTTCTTTGGCAAAGGCATGTCCGGGATGTAAAATTCATGCCTTAGGTTATAGAATTTTTTCTCTCATGGAGTTCAATCAGACCGTTTATTGAAATATCTTCATCAAGTTGCTTCCAATGGATTCCATATCCCGATGGTGATATCTTAAAGTCTAATAATTCTTTGGTTGAAGCGCATGATAGCCTATCAGAAATCTCAGATAATTGAAAAGATAATACTTTTTCGTTGATATAAATAATCATCTGACCGTCATCAAACTTAAGTGCTGATATATTATATAATTTTTCCATAATCATGATTTGTTAAAATGTCTGTTCCATTCAGAAACAATTAGATCAAAATGCTCGTATATAATTTTTTTAATCTCTCTTTTTGCTTGTGGTGTTAGATTGTACTCTACAGCTATAGTGATTTCAAAATTTTCAACATCAATCCAAAATTTACCTTCCATTTCGCCTTTCTCTGCATGAATATGAATAGGCTCATGGTTCTCGTTGGACCAAAAATATAACCTCCATCCTAATAAAAATAAAACTGTTGGCATGCTTTTTTATTCAAATATATCTTATCTACGAATCTAATAAAACTCAATCAGGATTTTTAACAATTTAGCAAGAAAAAACGGTCTTAAATTATCAAAATTTTTAAATCAAAATCTTCTTATTTGGATTGTTAACTGAAAGTAAATCAAATGACAAAACACTATCCATTCCCCCGATACTTAAATCCCTTCCAGATGATTTCCAAATCATTGACAATTTTTTGGTCGTGCGAAGAGAGCAAATTGAGTCGTGACAGGGTGTCGTCGCTTAAGTTTTCTTTGGCAAAGGCATGTCCGGGATGTAAAATTCATGCCTTAGGTTATAGAATTTTTTCTCTCATGGAGTTCAATCAGACCGTTTATTGAAATATCTTCATCAAGTTGCTTCCAATGGATTCCATATCCCGATGGTGATATCTTAAAGTCTAATAATTCTTTGGTTGAAGCGCATGATAGCCTATCAGAAATCTCAGATAATTGAAAAGATAATACTTTTTCATTGATATAAATAATCATCTGACCGTCATCAAACTTAAGTGCTGATATGTTGTGGTTAAAAAATCGTGTAATTTCCAAGCTTGTAAATGGATAATTCCTTTGTTGATAGGCATTATGATGTCGTCTAAAGACACCACAATTTTCGGATAATTATCATTAATGGCTTCCAAAGAAGCATATTCTCTTTTTATGGTGGCTTCGTCAAGTAACAAATATACACACTGAATATACAGCTTTTGGTCTGCTTTTGTTGCTACAAAGTCAACTTCTTTATTGGGTATTATACCAACATACACTTCATAACCCAATCGGCGCAGGTCCAAATAAATCAAGTTTTCTAATTGATATCCTATTCCGTATCCAAAACCAGCGTACAAATAATTTTTGTATGCCAAATCATTGCAATAATATTTTACATTTCCAGCTATGGTATCTTTTCCTTTAATGTCAAAACGCTCTGCTTTGTGCAGTAAAAAAGTATCTTCGATGTAACCAATATAATTCGCTATGGTATCATAAGTTGTTTTTCGACCTTTGCTTTTCAAATAGTTTGTAACGTTATTGATAGACAGTAAATTAGCTGCATTATTAACCAAATAAATAAAAATTTCTTCCAATAATCTGGGATCTTTTATGGCGTGTCGCTGGATAACATCCCGAAGTAAAACTGTATCCTTTACTGATGCAATATAATGTCTTTTGGTTTCCTCGTTTGGCAATACAAAAAGTTCTGGTAAACCACCGCTTTGCATATAATTGATAAACGATTCTTTGTTGTTATCTTGTTTTGTAATGCCGATATATTCTTTGAAACTGAATGGAAATATTTCAAAATTGATATACCTGCCCGAGAGTAAAGTAGCTAATTCGCCCGAAAGCATTTTAGAATTTGAACCGCTGATAAACACTTCGTAACTTTGGGTAAAATCTTGGGAATAGGAGTTTACAAGCCGTTCCCATTGTGCAATATTTTGAATTTCGTCCAAAAACAAATAAATTTTCCCTTGAGGTTTTAAAGTCAATTGATAGTGTTTTATCAATCGCTCTAAATCAGTATAATGGTTAACAAAATCAAAATCGAGATATTCTTTGTTTAAATAAAAAATGTTATTTGGATGCACACCATTAGTAATTAGGTCGTTAGCCATCTGACGTAAAATATAACTTTTACCGGTACGCCTTTGACCTACAATTACTTTAACTAATTTATTATCACAATAACTCCGGATTGAATTGAGATAATCGGTCCGCAAAAACCCTTGTTGTGGCACGTTGCCGTTCCAAAAGTTGTATTTTGCCAATGAGTTAAAATATTCTTCCATAACTGAAAAATTTACACAAAATTAGTAATTATTCTTTTATAGACGAAAAATAAATGTTTTTAATTAGGTTTAATGATAATATTGCACATTAAATGATGCAATTTTGATTAACAATCTTATTGTGCGTAAAACTAACGAGTGGCTTTAGTTTCAAAATTCAATGAATGTTTTTAAGGCTTTAACTAATCTGGCTGATCAACAATTGATTCCTGCTGATTTTTAACACCCTATTAGCATCCATTTTTATGAGAGTACAAAAACCAAATGATAAACCACTATCTATTCCCCAGAAACTTAAATCCCTTCCAAATGATTTCCAAATCGTTGGCAATCTTATAATCGCGCGAATAGAGCAAATTGAGTCGTGACAGAGTGTCGTCGTTTAAGGTTTCGGAGGCAAAGGCATGTCCGGGATGCAATATTCCTGCTTTTAAATGGGGGAGAGCCTGTTGCGAGTGTTGTTTGCTGAAATAATAGGCTACAAAAGTTTTTTGGGAGACGAGTACCTGAATCAGATTCCAGAGATAGCCGGATTTTTTATCCACAAACCAGACATTTAAAGGAAGGGTAATAAAAAGACTAAAGGCCAGCAGCAAATCGGTGATTCTTTTATTTCGCTTGTTTTGGGGTTTGGTAATGCTGTCCACATCAATCATAAACAAATCGTTTCCGGCGCTGATGCTCTTACTACCAATGATGGCCATGCTCTCTTCGGGGGCAATTTTATAATCAATCCCCTGATTTTGAAGCTGAATCATTTGGTCAATAATATGTTGAGCACTCATATCTCTGGCGCAAAATACCACTTCGCCCAGACCATAAACTCTTATAATTTCCTGCAATTGATCCACAGTACCAATTTCGCCTTCAACTTTTTTATCCGACTCTTTAAGGCTCACCAAACCAATGAACGATGGCTTGCGGCTCATGTTTCGCAGTAAAGCTGCTACTCGTTGACTTTCAGAGCTTTCGCCAACTATGGCTATTCTGTTTTTCTTCTCTTCATGATTGCCAAAGGCCGAAAAACCCATCATCTGAAAAACAAATCTGATTCCCGACAAGCTTATAAATCCCCAAAAAGTTCCGGCAATAATAATGGCGCGGCTATAGCGGTAGTTCTCAGGCAGCAACGCATACATTACCAATATGGCAATGATTCCGGAAAACAGGCCTTTCACTAAGCGCGGAATCTGATAGGGTTTATCGTAGCCTCCTGTGAGCAAAACGCCGCCGAGCAATATGAGAATATAAATGGGGACAATATAGAGCATATAGAGCAGTGGATAGGCGCTGCTGTGCGGAAGTAGCCAGGTCTGTTCCCAGTAAGATTTTATGAAATAGAATCCAATATAAAGAATGGCGGCATCAATAACCGGAAGAAAAACACGGCTCGACAAGCGGCGAATAACAGAAAGTGAAGCTCTGAGATAGATAGCCAAATGAATGAGCAGCGAGAACAACCGGGCATATCGCAGGCTAAAATGCTTGCGGGCAAAAATAATCATGGCCTGATAAAAGACAAACACATAGTTTACGCTGCTTTTCTTGGTGCTTTCGCCTTTGTAATGAATGATGCGGGTTTGTGGGAAATAATAGTTCTTAAATCCACCTTTTATTATCCTGTACGACAGGTCGATATCTTCGCCATACATAAAGAATGTTTCGTCGAGAAGGCCTACCTTGTCGAGCACCGATTTGCGCATTAGCATGAAAGCACCACTGAGCACGTCGACATAATGAATTTCGTTTTCGTTGAGAAAGCCAAGATGATATTTGCCAAAAGTTCTTGATTTCGGGAAAATGGCCGAGAGACCAAAAATCTTATAAAATGCCACAGCGGGTGTGGGCAATCCACGCTTTGATTCAGGTAAGAATACCCCGTTTCCATCGACCATTTTTACGCCCAAACCACCGGCATCGCTGTTTTGATCCATAAATTCCACCACTTTGGCAAAGGTAAACTCTTCGACCACGGTATCGGGATTGAGCAGGAGAATGTATTCGCTATTGCTTAGTTTAATGGCCTGATTATTAGCCACTGAGAAGCCCCTGTTGTCTTTATTGGCAATCACTTTCACCTCGGGAAATTTATCCCGCACCATCTCCACGCTTTGATCCACGGAGTTATTATCAACCACCCAAATTTCAGCATCCACATGTTGGGCCGCTTTTCTAACAGAGTTCAGGCACTGTTCTAAAAAGTGTTTTACATTGTAGTTGACAATAATTACCGATAACTTCATTTACTTTTAAAAGATTGAATTTGAATGGTATCTCTCTGCCCAAATTCAGGCTGTTTTGGCATAAATTCAGGAGTCCAAAAATACTATATTCTTTCAATTGTCCAATGATGTAAAAAACAACAATTGGAAGATTGAAATGGGGGAAAATTCGTCTGTCAGCCTGATTAGAAACCAAAATTTTTCTGTTAAACTTCGACTGCTGACCTTGATTGTAGTTTTTCAGGAAGGAATAAAAGGATTTCTCAAGAGCCATATTTTTTCGACTAAAGCAATGGAAGAGAAATCTAAATCTGCTGTGCCAAAGTTTTTCTTTCGCCATTCAGCCTGATTGGAAACTTCTTTCAATTGTCCAATGATGTAAAAAACAACAACCGGAAGATTGAAATGGAGGGAAATTCGTCTGTAGGTTAACAATTAAAATGATTTCATTATCGTGGTTGAAATGATTAGTTTTTTAACATTTTTCCATTGCCATGTTGGGAAGGTTGGGTGAATTCAGATGTAAAATCGTTTATATTTTGGCCTTTTTGGCTTTTTTCCTGCGATATGCATTGCTTAACACTTTGTTGGTTTTTTTGCCGGAATAATATGTATTTTTGCTCTATGACACCAAGAGAGAAAGAAATACTGACACTAATTGAAGATAGAATCAAGAGGAAGGATCCTTCTGCTCAAATTGTATTATTTGGTTCACATGCTACCGGCAATGCAACAGAAAATTCTGATTGGGATTTGCTAATTTTAATCAGCGCCCCAAAGACGACAAGGGAAATTGAAAAAATTTATCGTGATGAGTTATTTGAAATAGAATTGGAAATTGAAGAACCTATTTCATCTATCATTTTTAATCAGAAGGATTGGGAGAGCAGGTTTTCATCCACTCCTTTATACTTAAATATTAAGAAAGAAGGAATATATTTAGCCTGATGGATATTGAACACATTAAATATCGTATAGATCGATCGAAGGAATTATATGAAGATGCCTTGATTCTAGCGCAAAATAACAGATGGAGATCCTGTGTAAATCGTTTATATTACTCCTGTTTTCATATAGTTGATGCATTATTGTATAAAGATGGGATTATTTCGAAATCACATGATGGCTTAAAAACACAGTTTTTTCTGAAATACATAAAATCGAATATAATTGAGAAAAAGTATGGTAAATTGTATGCTCAGCTAATCGATTAGCGCCAGGAAAGTGATTATTCTGCATTTGTTGACTTTGATGAGCAGGATGTAAAACCATTGATTTCTGAAGTGGAAGAATTTCATAGAATTATAAAAGATTTTTTACCCTGAAATCATTTTTAGATTCTATAATTCAAATTATACAATGATTTTCAGGGCTTTTTGATTCAAAATAGCCAATTTAAATGATTATTTCAAGTGACTCACTGAATTTATTTAGCGAGACCTTATATTATTTAAAAATACCTAAACCATATATTATTGATTAAACTTTAGGCTTTTATTAGCAAGGAGATTTTTTTACAATACTTCAATTCGCATAAATCAACTATAGAGGAATCCGATAGCTTAACTTCACCAGAAAAACATCGTGGGGAAAGATGGCAAACATTCGATTCATATCCTCATCAAAGGCAAAGGGCAGCTGAGATGGCTCATAATCACCATCATTGCGCGATTGACTCCAAACTAAATAAATCGTACTCCCCGGCAAATACTCCCAACGCAACACCATATTCGATTGAAAAAACACGTATTTGAAATCGGGATTTCCCAGGGTTATATCTGAGTTTCCATCTTCATTTAAATCGACTTCGAAATTTGCATTGGGAAAGACAGGCTGATATTGCTCTTCTATACGGTTGGCTTTGGGGTTGGTAATCCATTTGTAGTTGGAATAGGTACCCGAAGAAATAAAGGGTTGCCCGTAATATTGCAGACTTAAATCGGGGGTGAGGCTCAAATTGACCCGAAATTCCAAAACAACTGTCTTTTGGTTTAATTCGGCCATGAAATACCTGTCTTTCGATTCAAAAGTTTCGGTGGTAAGATATTGCATCTTGTTGTGATTCAAATTGATGGATGGTTTTAAAGATATTTCCCACCGATCGCTTGGGCGGAAGGTTATTTCTAAGGCTCCATCAGTGACTTGCATGTTTCTTTGAAACCCGAAAGTTTGAAAGAAAAGCAATTCGAAATCGAGTTTCTTGCGTTCATCGGTTTCTAAATTTATCCAGTAGTTCATATTGGAAGGAATGGTAAGAATGGGGCCTCCACGAAGCATCGTCTGACTGTGTGCTTGTCCGTCGTAGTTGGTTCCGATACCTAATTCCCAGTAATTCATAAATTTAACTTTGGCATTGGCACTCAGCCCCCAATACTTAAACACACCATCAAAATTGTACCCCGTCCATTCGGCCATATTAAAATTCCGGTTTCTGAAAATGCCTTTGGGTTGCGAGCCTCGGTAGCCAATCCAAAAAATGTGGTGAATATCGTTGGCATTGCGCATATAGCCAATATCGTTAAGCTCCAATTGGGGTGAATGCCAGTTAACCCAGGTTAAAAAGTTCCAGCCGCTGTTTACTGTCCTTCCAAAACTAACAAACCCACCGGTTCCATTGAGTGATTTTCGTGTGGAGTCGAGACGCATGGTTTTCGCATCGGGCCGCTGAAAATATCGGCTCGAAGCGGTTTGAAGGCTCAAAATGCTGGCGGTATCACCCGTTACCCGACTGCCAAAAAATTTGGCAGCCACCGTATATTTTTTGTTGGCCCAACTATGCTCCATATTGAGCCCCACAGTTTGGGCTGCATTGGGGAGTTCTGTTAAATGATTGTCATTGTTGAATCGTTCTGTTGAGGTAACCATTCCGCCGACTATGGTATTTCCCTGATTTAATTCCTGATCCACCCGTGCCACAAAATAGTTGGTCATCGGTTCCACCACCATTTTTTCGATGTCGCTGCCCTCATTCATCACCTGCGCTGATTCTTTTTTTGTGAGGCTCTCCAAAATGCCAATACTCAACCCATTTTTTGTTTTGCCCGTAATTTTAGCTGCCCCCAGAATGGCAGTGTTTTCTGGTGCTTTAACATAATCGTAATCGGGTTCGTAGCTGGGTGCTTTGCCGATTCGACGGCTGTAAAACAAGCCATCGTAGCTATCGTCGCCGGGTTCCATGCCGTAGGTATATATATTCCTTCCCTCTATGAAAAAGGGTCTTTGCTCCTCGAAATACGACTCAAATGCGGTGAGATTCACTTCGCTTGGATCGGCTTCCACCTGACCAAAGTCGGGGTTTATGGTGAGGTCTAAAGTGAGATTGTTGGTGAGACCAATTTTGGTATCCACACCCACCCGGGGCTTCCATTCTTCTCCTTTATGAAATGGAGAGCCTTCTTCGGCCTTATAGTGTTCATAGGAACCCACCACATAGGGGGTAATTTCAAATTGTTTTTTGGGCAACAAGTTAGAGAGTCCGCGGAGTTCTCCAAAAAGGCTCACATAGCCTGTGCTGCTCTCCGGAATGGGCTGCCATACAGAGCGTTCGTCCTTTTTAAAATACCTTCTTTTCACTTCCAGCCCCCAGACCTGTTCTTTTTCGGCGGAGAACCGAAGCTGGGTAAGCGGAATTTTTATCTCGGCCAGATAACCATTTTCGTTAACGGTGGTTTTCAGATACCAGATTGGATCCCAGGTAGCGTCCCAGAACTGGCCATTGAGAGTAATACGCTCATCGCCTTTTACACCGGCGGCGGTGGCTGAGAAGGAATAAGCAGTCAGGTAGTCGTGGTAGCTGTCGATATTGATTTCCACATAGTCGCCTTCGAAACCATCGCGGCGCGACATACGCTGCACAATGTCGCCGGGCACGCTGTCGTGAGCCATAATGGCTACATAGAGATAGTTATCGTCGTAGATGATTTTGAATTTGGTGCGTTGCGATGGAGGGGCGCCATTGGCGGGAATCCACTGAATAAAATCGCCGGCCCAGGGAACCACATCCCAGGCAGGTTCGTCGGCAATACCATCGATTTTGGGGGCAGAACCTTCGAAGCGCGATGTCTCGTAAACACGGCGCTGGGCAAAGGACAGCTGAAAAATGACCAATAAAAAAAGCAGTATATATATTCTCATAAAAGCATGCAGCGGTTGAACGATAAAAACGGGTCAATAAATATGCCATTTTTTAGGATGGCCTGATTCCGACAAAGTTACAATTTCGGCAAATTTATTCATTTCACGCAACTGTTCGCAAATGATTTGTGGGGAGTTCGATTTCGGACAGGGGAGAGGGAGAAACAAAATATCAATAATCCACCAAATCATTTTACCACCACAACATCATTTTTTATTGTGCCGATTTAAAAAGCCATATTTTTGCTCGTTAAACGGCTCTTTTGCTGTATTTTAGTCAACTTGTTGCGCTATTCAACAATAAATAGATATTTTTGTAACTAATTGATTATTAACACTGAAAAATTGGCATTAGTTGGGAACTATTATAATACTCATCTTAAATTATGAATATAAAAATATTTATTTCTCTGTTGGTTCTCGTCACCCAAATAGGATTTAGCCAAAACATTCTTCAGAATGGCGGTTTTGAAGATGGGGGAAATTCATGGTATTTTATTGAGAACAACTCGTTTGCTACTGTAAATATTGATATGTCAGAGGTTTATGAAGGAGCTCTAAGTTTGAGACTAAACATACAAAATCCAGATTCCATAGTAACGGCGGGCATTTTGCAAACTATTGAAATAACTCCAAACACGACTTACTATTTATACTATTCGGTGAAAACTGAGAGTGTGGATTATCTGGCTTTTCCTTTTTTGAAATACAGCGATGGGAGCGAAGTCTTTGTTCAAAATGGGTATGTTTCGGGCTATTCAAAAGACTGGACAACTTATAAAATGAGATTTACATCACCACCGCTGGTAAACAATCTTAGTTTCTTTTATTTTTTAAATGGGAAATCCGGTACTGCGTGGATTGATAATTTTTATCTCGCTGAAGTTCAGGAGACAAACAACTTGCTGTTTACGGTAGATGTATCAGAAATTACAGGAAATTTCAATAATCATTTACTTTGTACAAACAGTTCGCCCACAACACCCAATTCTGCCAATGATTTTACCGATGAGTTTATTGATATTGGTATTCAGGAAGTTAGGACTCATGATATTTACAATACTTGTGATATAAATATAATTTTCCCGGACTTTTCAGCAGATCCGAACAATCCGGATTCTTACGATTTCACGGCTTCCGATTTGGTGATCGAATCCATTTACAATGCTAATTCTCAGGCATTTTTTAGATTGGGATATAGTTATACTTTGAACCCTGAATACAATATTCCACCCCCTGATTTTGATAAGTGGGCTACCATATGTAAGCACATTGTGATGCATTATAACGATGGCTGGAACGACGGGTATATTTATAATATCGAGAAATGGGAAATATGGAACGAGCCTGATTTGTCCCATTTTTGGGCGGGAACACCACAGCAATTTTACGATATGTATCGGACAACAGCGGTTAAACTCAAAGAATTTGACAGTATTTTGAAAATTGGGGCTGCCGGCTTCGCGATATCAGTAAATAATAGTTTTTCGGGCCCTTTTTTAGATTCCATTGTTGCGCATGATACACCACTCGATTTTTTCTCCTATCACTCTTATACTTATTCGAACCCTTACCATTTCGCAGTTCAATTGGACGATTTGAAAACTATTCTCTCGGAATATGGCCTGGAAAATATCGAATTGCTATTGACCGAATGGAATAACTATTCGTACAATGAAGAGAATACCATAATAGAATTTGGCAGAGACGATGCCCTTTCGGCTGCGCTAACAGCATCGAGCATTTATTATTTGCAAAACACAACTCTTTCGGCAGCATACAGATACAGAACGGACGAATATTTTTTCGGACTTTTTAGAGATAATGCAGAATACTCATATTCCGGGTTGGCATTCAAAGCCATTGGTGAATTGGTGGATCATGAAATGCTTCAGACTTCGGGAAGCGATTCGTTGGGGAATATATGTTTGGCCGGTAAAAATGCCAATAATGCAAGCATTCATGTGATTGTTTCCAACCCCAATAATTTATCCAATTCCTACACTGTTGAATTTCAAAACATGACTCAGGATATGAATTACCAAATAATAAGAATTGATGGGAATCACGAGTATTCTATCGTTGGAAATGGTACCGTATCCCCCGTAAATAACACAATAACGAGTAGTGTTTCGCCGCCTTATGTTGATTTAATTTCTTTGAATAATGTAACAGGGCTTGAAAATCAAGACCTTGTGAGTGAAGTGCGTATTGATCCCAATCCAAGCAATAATCTGATTGAAATAACAACCGACGCGAAATTTACAAATTCAGAAATAACCATTTTTTCAATCTGCGGACAGGAAATCATGAGCCTAAAAAATAGTTTAACCGTAAATGTTTCAGATTTATCCCCTGGGGTTTATATACTTAGGCTAAAGCTTGATGATTTCCTTTATACGCAAAAGATTACAAAATATTAATAATCAGAGCTTAACAGGGAGACTTCTATTGAGTCCAAAGGTCAGTGTTTTGGCTTGCTTCGGCTACGCTCAGCAACCGATACTCAGCAATCGATACTCAGCAACCGACGCTCAACTTAAGTACTAATACTCTTCATCTCACATCTTCAACCCCCAAAAAACCATCGATTTTCCCCTATCTTTGCCAGCGCCTAATTATAAAATCACATGAGGATTAAAGCCCTGATTTTTCTATTTATTGTTGTTGGAGTTCAGGTTTTTGGCCAGAATTCGCTGACGGTGATGTACTACAATTTACTCAATTTCCCTCGAAATACCCCCGAACGAGCTGATACACTGCGGAGAATTCTTCAGTATGTGAAGCCTGATGTTCTGGTGGTTAACGAGTTGGTGTCGGAAGCCGGAGCCGATTTAATTTTGCAGAAGAGCATCAATGTGGGCAAAGTTTCTCATTATAGCAGGGCTCGTTTCACCGATGGTAAGGATTCGGACAATATGATTTTTTATAATGCCAAAAAGCTGGGGTTGAAGGGACAAATGGTCATTCCAACCGATTTGCGGCATATAAACGGCTATACCCTTTATGTTATGCCGGTTTTGGGCGATACCGTTTTTCTCAACTTTTTCTCGGCACATCTGAAAGCCAGCACCGGCAACGAAGAAATGGCTCTGAGAGCTTTGGAAGCCAGTCAGTTGAAGGCCTATCTGGGCTCCAATCCGCAGCTGCAAAATGTGGTTTTTGGGGGCGATTTGAATCTCTACAGCAGCAGCGAACCCGCTTATACTGTGCTCAGTGGCGGCTATCATATCCGGCTTATGGATCCCATTTTTACTCCCGGAGACTGGTCCAACAATCCCCGGTTTTCTCATATTCACACACAGAGTGTGCGGAAAACACAGTTTGGCGGTGGCTCCACCGGTGGGCTCGACGACAGGTTCGACATGGTTTTCCTGAGCTCCGACATCATGTACGGCGAGCAGTTTATTCAATATCAAAAAGACAGTTACAAAGCCCTGGGGCAGGATGGAAACCGTTTTGACCATTCCATTATCGATCCGCCCAATCACAGCGCACCCGACAGTGTAATTACGGCTCTTTATCACATGTCCGACCATATGCCCGTGCTTCTCACACTCGATATTCTCAAAACCCCATCATCACAAACTTCCACTTTTAATCCGCAGGAAAAGCTCAAAGTTGAGCCAGGATTGAGCGGTTTGGCGATAGAATGCTTTGCCGAAAAGCTAACACTTACTTTGGTGACCGCCGATAACAAGCAGGTATTGAAACGTACCCTGAGCAAAGGAAAAAACAAAATTGAAATGAACTCCAAGCTACCAGATGGAGTTTATGAGGTGAATGTAAAAAACGCATCGAATTCCATTATCTTTTCCGAAAAGCTATACCTAAAAAATAAGCCAAAGGCTTAAAAAACCTGTTTTTGTTAGCCTTGCAGAACATTGTTCTTATATTATTTGCCCTGTGCTGATAAATAATTTTATAAATTAGCCCAATGAATGGATCAGTCATGAGGTTTTTTAGTCTTATTTTGGTTATTATTTTGTTCGGATATTATTCGAAAGCACAGAATATTCCCATAGGTACTCCCGATGTAAAGAACTATCCCAGAACAATATACAATGCCGGAAGTCAAAATTGGGACATTGTTCAGGCCGAAAACGGTAAAATGTATTTTGCCAATAACAACGGACTCCTTGAGTTTGATGGCTTCTACTGGTATTTATACCAATTACCCAATAAAAGTGTTATTAGAAGTGTCCTACAAACCAAAGACAACAGAATTTATGCCGGCGGATTTAATGAATTTGGCTATTTTTTGCCCGATGAATCGGGAAAATTGGAGTTTCATAGTTTGGTGCATCTGATAAATAATGGCAACAAAGATTTTGGAGAGGTATGGAAGATTCATGAGCATGCAGATGGTATTATTTTTCAATCGTTTGAACAATTAATGATTTATAGTAATGAAAAATTGGAGCTTATAATGGCTCCCAAGCAGTTCCACTTTTCATTTATTGTTGATAACGAATTATATGTTAATGATTTGGAATATGGCTTGCTACGGTATGCCATGGGAAAGATATTTCCGCTCAACGGACTAGAGAAACTTCGTGGAAAAGAAATTTGGGGGTTATTAAGCTATAATAATCAATTGCTTATTGCCACTTCGTCTGATGGTGTGTTTTTGTATAATGGAAATAATTTAAAAAATTGGCAACCAGACATATCGGCTTTTCTTCAGAAAAACCAGGTATTTAGTCTTTTAAAAACAAGAAGTGGGTCACTTGTCTTTGGTACCATTCAGAATGGTGTTCTGATTTGTCATCCAAATGGAATCATTCAACATATTAATATGCATGATGGCTTACAAAACAATACCATTCTTTGTATTGAGGAGGATTATTTAGGTAATATTTGGTTGGGATCGGATCATGGTATAGATTATCTGGAGACTAATTCTCCATTGACAAAAATAAGTTACAATTACGGATTAAGCACAGGATATGCGGCTTACATAAACGACGAATATGTCTATTTTGGCACCAATCAAGGTGTTTTTTTTCAGAAAAAAAACGAATTATATTCCTTTAGTGAAAATAAAGAACTCCCTATTATTGAATCTACCCGTGGCCAGGTTTGGGCATTAACAGAAATAGATGGTCAATTGTTTTGTGGACACAATTCAGGCGCATTTCTAATAGATGGTTCCAAAGCAAACAAATTATCGGACATTCCGGGCGGATGGATTTTCCTGCAGATACCAGGTCATATAGACAAGATTATAGGTGGCACCTATCTTGGGCTTGTTCTCTATGTGAAAGAAAATGGAACCTGGAAAATGAGCAAGCAGTACGACGGGTGCACCGAATCGGCGCGTAGCATGGCTTTCGATGTCGATGGAAGTCTTTGGATGACCCACGGTTACAAGGGTGTTTACCGATTCCGGTTCGATAAAAACTACGACTCCATTGTCAATATAGACTATTATCCATCGGGTTCCGGCGGATTGTCCAATGACATTTGGGGGGTGACAAGTATCAAAGACAAAATTGTCTTTTTAACAGGAAAGGGCGTTTTACGTTATAGCAATCAGTCCAATGGTTTTGTGAAAGACGAATTTCTGGCCACTTTATTGGGCGACCAATTGATAAAGGCCATTTACGGGGACAAGGGAGGCAATCTCTGGTATTTTACACAAACAGAAACTGGCGTTCTGAGAATGTGGGAGGATGGCCAATATACCGATGTCAGGCTCCCTTTTAAGAAATTGAATGGGCAGTTTATGCACAGCTTCGAGTATGTTTATCCCTATGATAATGAGAATGTTCTGTTTGCAGTAGAAAATGGTTTTGCCTTTTACCGTTCCGAAATGAACCGCAAATACGACTATTCATTCCACTGCTATTTAAATCATCTTAGAACCTATTACTCCGATTCATCTTATTTGCTTTCAAATAAAACCCAGCCCATAATTCTAGAGTTCAGTAATAACGAAATTTCCTTTGAGTTTAGCGCCAACGATTTTTCAAACCTGGGGAATATTTCATTTTCCACCTATCTCGAAGGATATGAAAACAATTGGAGCGACTGGCAGCCAAAGACTTCTAGAGAATTCACCAATCTTTACGAAGGCGATTATCGGTTTAAGGTGAGAGCTAAAAACATCTACGGAACTATAACTTATGAAGAATCAGTTTCGTTTAAAATTTTACCCCCTTTTCATCGATCCATCTATGCCCGGTTTATTTACTTCTTAATATTCGTGATGCTTGTTATAGTGGTCATTTATTTGATGCGTAAGCGGTTTGAAAAGGCAAAAGAGAAACACGAAGAAGTTCAGCGGGAAATTTTTAGGAAGAAGGAAGAAAAGCTGCAACGGGAAGCTTTGGAAGCTGAAAAAGAGCTCATTAGAATGCGCAACGAAGAGCTTCGGAAAGATATGAAGCAGAAAGACAAGGAGTTGGCCAATAGTACCATGCAAATGATACAGAAGAGCAAAACCCTGAGCACCATTAAAAATGAGCTTCATAAATTGTCAAAAGACATAGGCGACGACATCATCACCAACCATATCAACTCCATCATTCGGAAAGTGAACCGCGAAATTGAGAACGAAACCCAGTGGGAAGTCTTCGAAAGTCATTTCGAAAACGTGCACGAGGAGTTTCTAAAACGACTCAAAGCCGACTATCCTGACCTCACTCCACGCGAAATGAGGCTTTGTACCTACCTCAGATTGAACATCACAAGCAAGGAAATAGCCAGTTTAATGAATATCTCTACCCGCGGAGTTGAAATTTCCCGCTATCGGTTGCGGAAAAAATTGGGTTTGGAGCACGATTCCAATCTCACGGATTTTATCATGAGCTTTTAGTATTGTAAACAATAGGTAATCAAGGTATTATCTTCCTGTTTTGAATTTGTTTTTATCAATTAAATTATCAGATTTCTTTCCCGCAAAAAATTAACCTAACGAAGATTCATGTTTCTAAGAAGATAATTGTGAAATTATAAAATATTGATAAATAGCTATTTAGCCACAATTCATAGAAGATTTTCTTCAGGATATGAACTCAATATAATCAAGTCAAAAGGAGAAGATTGATGAGCCATTTTAGATTTTACAAATTTTAACAAATATTATTATTTTTCTTTTTTGAGAAAGCATTATTTCGGTAATTGAATTGCTGTAATGCTAAGACAATCAATTAATAAGGATATGAGTAGCTGTAGTAATGATGTAGTGAAAAAATGTGTTCGATGTGTTTTTGTGCATGCGAAAAAGTTGATGTTTCGTAATTGTGGTGCTAATTTTGTTGAAAATATTAAACTAAAAATTAAAATTTGATAACAGTCAATTCACAAACAAGGAAATTGATTTTATCGATAAAAAAGATCAATTAACAATCAAAAAAAAACTAATTATTATGAAAAAGAAAAGTTTTCAATGGTTCTTTAGAATGGCTTTCTTTATGAGCGCCCTGGCAGTGGTTACCTTTAGCTCCTGCGGTAAAGACAAGGATGACCCAATTGCACCTGCAAATCCAATTGCAAGTTTTCAGTTTGAGGTTAGTGCCACAAATTTTTTACAAGTAACCTTTACCAATTTCTCGCAAAATGCGGCTACTTATGAGTGGAATTTTGGCGATGGCCAAACATCGGCCGAAAAAGACCCAGTGCATGTTTATACTGCTACTGGAAATTATACTGTAGTTTTAACTGCTAAAAATTCTGCAGGTACTTCAGCTACATTTAATAAGTCATTTGAAATCAACGACCCTAATTCTGCTTTAGCATTATTGGCCGGCACAACCAGCAAAACATGGCGTCTGCTGAGAGAAGGAACAAGCCTTGGCGTTGGTCCCGATGCAGCTTCAGCACGTATATGGTGGTCGCTAAATAACGATGGAAGCAGACCTTGCGTTTATTATCATTCCTTTACTTTTAACCGCGATGGTTCCTTTGTATTTGATGATGAAGGTTCGTTCTTTGGTGAGGTAGCAATTTTTGGTGATTTACCGATAATGGGTACATGTTTCGATGCTGTAGCTGCCAATATGATAAACAAAGAAGGTGCAGACATAAGCGCATGGTTAGGCGGAACTCACGCTTTTGCATACGATGCTATTAATGCAAAAATAACCCTTACAGGAAATGGTGCATGGATGGGACTTCCCCAGTTGGGTACTGCTGCTGAATCAATTGTTCCTGAATCCGCAAAAACTTTTGAAGCCACTATAGAAGAGTTTGATGGCTACGATTTACTACACATCAGTTATACTTACGCCACCTTATATTGGGACTTTACCTATGCAAGCTACGACAATCCAGCCAACGAGCCAGATGTAGTTACAGAAGCGTTGCCATGGGGCGAAGATTTGGAAAACGTAGCACCAACCGCTATGTTCAATACTTTCAATTCTAGCGATGCTGCTGATGTTCAGGAACTTGTTCCTACTGCTTCGTCCGTTGTTATCACTCCTGGTGTTGATAATCCAGCCGATCCAACTGCCGCAAAAGTTGGTCAGTATGTTCGTGGAACAGATTCTTACAGTGACTTGAAATTCCAATTGGCTTACGATTGCCAGTTCGACAATTTCACTTCTATCTCTATTGATGTTTATATTCCTAGCACCAACACTTATAGCGAAGGTGGTTTAACAACCGGTATTCAGCTTTGGATTGCCGATGCCAGCCAAACTCAGGAATTCTGGACCAACTGGGTTCAGTATGATGTGAATCCTGCCGACGTGGTAATGGACGAATGGAAAACCTATACTTTCGATTTAGAAACACCTTCTTCGGGCGTTGGAACACCTAAAACCAGAACCGACCTCGATTTGGTAGGCCTTGTAATTGGTGGCTCAGGTCACTCAGTAGATGGCACTTTCTTCATTCGGAACTTCGTATTTAATTAGTTAATATGAGCTGTGGCCCCCGAAATTAGGCCACAGCTTTTTTTTTACAGTAACAATGAAAAATATCAAATCAGTGATTTTATCTCTCATGCTCATCTTCTCGTTGACATTCTGTTCCAAAGACAAGGACAAATCAACTGATAACGACCCATCGAATCTTACTTTGGAGATTATGTCAGCAAACCCGGAAACCGGCATAGTTATTATTCAGTCAACGGCAGTAAATACCATTCAATATCAGCTATTTGCTTCCGGAAGTAGTGAAGCAGACTTGATAAACGAAACCGGCTTTTTTGAATATACTTATAATAGCCCCGGAACCTACACTGTGGAAGTAAGAGCAATTGGCTCCAATGGAAAGTATATTAAAAAGAGCAAGCAGGTTGTTTTGGCCGACAATTCGGGGGTTCCATTGGACATGGGATATACAACTCCTCTGCAATACGATGGTTATCAATTGGTTTGGAACGACGAGTTTACAGGAAGCTCTATAAATACATCCAATTGGACCTTCGACATTGGAAATGGATGCCCGGGTATCTGCGGATGGGGAAACAATGAGCTGGAATATTACAGATCGGAAAATGCCTGGATAAAAGACGATTATTTAACCATCGAAGCCCGCTCAGAAGTCTATTCGGGTTATGCCTACACTTCAGCTAAAATGCATACAAAAAATAAATTCTCCTTTCAATATGGTCGTTTAGACATCAGGGCTTTATTGCCCAAAGGACAAGGCATATGGCCTGCTTTATGGATGTTGGGCGACAATATCAATTCGATAGGATGGCCTTCATCGGGCGAAATTGATGTGATGGAACTTATAGGTGGCGGCAATGGCAAAGACAATGTGGTTCATGGTACCATTCATTACAACAACAACGGCCATGCGTATCATGGAGGTGCTTATACTTTAACTTCAGGAATTTATGCCCAATCGTATCATGTATTTTCTCTCATTTGGGATGAGCAATACTTACGTTGGTATATGGATGACCAGCTATTTTACGAAGCAGCTATTACTGCGAGTTTTATGACAGAATTTCATCAGAAATACTGGATTATTCTCAATGTGGCTGTAGGAGGATACTGGCCAGGGAATCCCGATCAATCCACTGTTTTTCCTCAACAAATGTGCATAGACTATGTGCGCGTTTTTCAAAAGGAAAGCAAATAGATTCAGACAATACCTTTTTCCCCAATTATTTAGTCTAAGCTAAAGTTGTGGAAAACAAATGATAAAAAGATGGTTCAAAAGTGAAAGTAAAAAATCTTTAACTGCCAAAATCTTCTGGTACTTAAGTTATTTCAAGAGGCAATCAAAAATCAAAACAATAACAGATGTATAAAAATATGTACAAATTATTAGCAATCTTGTTCATGTTGTTCACGGTCAATGTTTTAATAGCCCAACACAACATCAGCGGAACCATTCACGATGGTTCCACAGGAACAGGTCTTCCGGGAGCGGCCGTGATGCAAAAAGGTTCGCTCAACGGTACCATTACCGATTTTGATGGGAAATACAGTCTATCTGTTTCTTCACCAAACGACACATTATTACTGAGTTATGTGGGTTATAAACCCATAGAAGTTGCTGTTGCAGGTAGAGCAATCATCGATCTCACCATGCAGGAAGCGCTGGCAGAATTGGAAGAAGTAGTGGTGATTGGTTATGGAACTCAAAAGAAAAAGGTAGTTACCGGTGCCATTGCTTCGGTGAGTGCCAAAGAAATCAGCAGCACACCTGTGCTCAGAACAGAGCAAGCCCTTCAAGGCCGCACCGCTGGTGTTCAGGTGACCAACCTTTCCGGTCAACCCGGCGAAGCACCCACCGTTCGTATTCGTGGAGCTGGAACCACCGGAAGCGCCGATCCACTCTATATTGTTGATGGAATGGCCGTTGGGGGAATCGATTATTTGAATCCCGGCGACATTGAATCCATCGATGTGCTAAAAGATGCTGCTTCTGCAGCCATTTATGGAGCCAGAGCTGCCAATGGTGTTGTTCTGATTACCACAAAAAGTGGAAAAGCCGGCAAATTAAATCTGACTTACTCATCTTATTACGGCATTCAAAACAGAGCTAAAGTACTCGATATGCTCGATGCCGATGAATACAGAATGATTATGAACGAAGGTGCCCGCAATGCCGGACTTTCTGAACCCTTCGATCTAAACGAAATAGTACCCAACAATACCGATTGGCAAGAAGAACTCTTCACCAAAAATGCCCCCATGATGAATCATGAAATTTCGGTTGTGGGTGGAAACGAAAAATCGACCTTCGCATCTTCGCTGTCTTATTTTTCTCAGCAAGGGATTATTGGGGGTGATAAATCGCAGTTCGACCGGGTAACAGGCCGTTTGAACAGTACTCATAAAATAACAGAATGGCTTAATTTTGGCAACAATCTGAGCTATACACATATCGTTCGTCGTGGAATTGGCTCCAATCAATCGTTCAATGGGGCTTACAGTAGTGCCTTGAATCTCGACCCACTGACTCCACTCTATGAAACCGACCCTGATATTTTAGCCACAGCCCCTTATTCCACAGAGCCTGTGATTAAAAACGACGATGGTCAAGTTTATGGTATTTCGAGGTATGTGGGTGCCGAAGTAGTGAATCCCATGGCATTGCTCCAAAATGAAAATGGTGAAACCAGAGTTGACAAAGTAGTTGGAAATGTTTATGCAGAAGTTGAGCCCATCAAAGGATTAAAAGTTAAATCGAGCTATGGAATCGACTTGGCTTATGTTTTGTCCGATTCTTACCGTCCGTTGTACTATCTCAATGGTGCTCAGAACAATACCGAAAAAACGTCGGTATCTAAAAGCATCGACAGATATTATAGCTGGCAATGGGAGAACACCATTTCCTACACCAAAAAAATTCAGGATCATCAGTTTTCGCTTTTGGCCGGAACAACTGCCAACGAGTATAAATTCGAGAATCTTTATGGTTTCAATGCCCAGGTTCCTATAACCGATCCCGAAAATGTTTATCTGGATATGGCCACCGATACCGCCTGGAAATCGGGTGGAGGTGCATCACATGCAGCCTTGTTCTCCATGTTTGGCCGTATAACCTACGACTTCAAAAGCCGTTATGCTTTCACCGGGATCATCCGCCGCGATGGTTCTTCTAAATTTGGCCCCAATAACCGCTTTGGTATTTTTCCTTCATTGGGAGTTTCGTGGCTCATTTCCGAAGAGAAGTTCATGAAAGGACTCGATTTTTTAAGCTTCCTGAAATTCAGAGCCAGCTGGGGGGGCAACGGTAATCAGGAAATAGGTGATTATCAGTTTGTTTCATCTATCGACAGAAGCCGTGGATACATTTTTGGAGCAGGTAGAATCATTGGAGCTTCTCCTGCCTTTATTGACAATGCCGACATACGCTGGGAAGAATCTGAACAAATAGATGTGGCTTTGGATATGGGTTTCCTCAATGACAGGCTCACAGCTACTGTAGATTATTATATCAAAACTACCAACGGACTGTTAGAAAAAATCCCAATTCCAGCGCACGTAGGAAACGATGCCCCATACGCCAATGTGGGTAGTGTGAGAAATAAAGGGGTTGAGCTTTCAGTTAACTGGCGTCATACCATCAACGATTTTCGTTATAGTTTTGGGGTAAATGGCTCTTATAATAAGAACGAAATGATTGAAATTGGTAACGAAGATGGCTTTTTAAGGGGTGGATCCTGGGCTGTTGCTGGATTTGTATCAAGAGCCGAAGAAGGCTTGCCTATAGGATATTTCTGGGGATATAAAACCGATGGCGTATTCCAAAACAAAGCTGAAGTGTTTCAACACTTAGCACCCAATGGAAATATGTTGCAACCCAATGCTGTTCCCGGTGATGTTCGTTTTGTGGATGTTAATGGCGATGGCGTGATTAACGAGGACGACCGCACCATCATCGGAAATCCAACTCCCGACTGGACTTTGGGTATCAATGGCTCGGCAGAATACAAACAATTCGATTTCTCCTTCCTGTTTACGGGTGCTTTTGGTCATGAGATTTTAAATGGCTCGCAACGTCAGGATTTGAGATATACCAACCGCACCACCGCTATTTTAGACCGCTGGACAGGCGAAGGAACTTCCGACACCGACCCACGCTATACCTGGATCGACGTGAACAATAACTACCGCGTTTCCGATTTGTATATAGAGAGCGGTTCCTATGTTCGCCTGAAAAATATTCAATTGGGTTATTCCCTGTCGAAAAATATTGTTGACAAGATAAAAGTTCAGGCCTGGAGATTCTATATATCGGCAGAGAATTTGGTAACAATTACCAAATATACCGGTGCCGATCCCGAAATTGGTGCAATGAGCTCATTCGATATTGGTATAGACCGCGGCGTTTATCCGCAAGCCCGTACCTTCAGATTTGGAACATCAATCACTTTTTAATCGAAAAAACAAGATATCATGAGAAAAATTAATTATATAATAGCTTCATTTATTGGGTTGGCGGTTTTGTCGACATCATGCTCCAAGGAGTTTCTCGATCGTTATCCTTTGGACAAAGAAGTGACTTCGAATTTCTACAAAACAGAAGAAGATGCCAAACAAGCTTTGGTAGCTGTTTACGATGTGCTTGGTTATCAATCAACTCCGGGAGTTTCCTGGGCACCTTTTGTCACAGTGAGCGATGCTCTTTCCGACGATGCTTTTGCCGGTGGCAGCGATCCTAACGATGGAAAAGGATTAGATGAAATAAGTACATTTAACATACCAACCACCAATTCGATGGTTCATGCTATTTGGATTAAAAACTACATAGGTATTTACCGAGCTAATCTGCTTATGGAAAAAATTGGGGGCATAGATGCCAGCGAAGAGTTCAAAAACAGAGTGATTGCCGAATGCAAATTCATGCGCGCCTATTTCTATTTTGAACAAGTGCGTTTCTTCGAAAACATTCCTTTGCTCACCGCAACTATTACAGGTCCATCGGAATACAGTCAGCCACAAAGCACACCCACAGCGGTTTATAACCAAATTGCCACCGACCTTGTCGCTGCAATCAATGGTTTGCCTACTGTTATCGAAGCCGACGAAGCTGGAAGAATCAGCAAATGGGCTGCCGAAGCACTGCTGGCTCGTGCCTTTTTATTCTACAACGGCGTTTATGGTCAGGATATGGAATCAGGTTCGGTGACTGTGAATCAGGCCACTGCACTTGCATATCTCGAAGATTTAATCACCAACAGTGGTCACGATTTGTTTGCGGAATACACCATGAACTTCAGAAAAGCCCATGAATTTGGTATTGAGTCGGTATTCGAAATTTCCCATGGCGACAGTCCCGCATGGTGGAATTGGGGTTATCCACGAGGTGGAGAAGGAAACTTAGCTTCACAAATGCAGGGTCCCCGCGTTACTGGCAGCGACAACTGGAACCGTGGATGGAGTTTCGCACCTGTGAACCAAAAACTTGTGACAGACATGGGAACCGATCCTCGACTGCACGAAACTGTACTTTTTCAGGAAGATTTAGATGGTCATTTGGATATTGGTTATCAACATACTGGCTATTTCAGCAAAAAATACAGTTCAGATGTCGAACATTGGGGAGCCGATGGTCAGTTTGAATTGAACAGAACCACCAATTTCCGTGTAATTCGCTATTCCGATGTATTGCTCATGGCCGCTGAATTGGGTAGCCCCAACGCTCAAAGCTATTTAGACAAAGTGAGAACTCGAGTTGGATTGCCAAGCATTCCTGCAACACCCGAAAATATCTTTAAAGAGCGTCGTTTGGAATTTTCGTTAGAAGGAATCAGATATTTCGACGTGTTGAGAAAAGGTCTGACTTTTGCCAGTCAGGAACTTACATCCATAGGTATTTACGGGCAAAACTACGAAGGCGATCAACAAATATTCGATGTAACTTTTAACGCCGCCACGAAAGGATTTTTACCCATTCCACAGACAGAAGTTGATTTGTCGGGAGGAATGTTTAACCAAAATGCAGGTTACTAGAAGTCTGGGGAACCCTTGAAAGTTTTTAATTTTCCGGGGTTCCTCTTTTTTTAACCGGCGTCAATTCAAAATAGTTATTTAAAAATCAGTGGGATATACTTTGTTGTGATTTTATAACAAGCCGGAATCTTTTTGTGCAATCACAGTAAAAACATCGGCCAATAAAAATACATTTGTTTATCTAAACCAATATCCAAACATAACAATGAAGGCTTCAATTGATAAAATAATTGGCGGGATTGGCATCGCCCTTTTGCTCATGTCGGGCAGTCCGAAACAGCCAGAATCGAGAATTCACAGGCTGTTGAACCAAATGTCACTTGATGAGAAAATCGGACAGCTGAGTCAAATGCACAGTGAAAATGGATCTAACAATCCTAACTTGCTTCAAATGATTAGAGAAGGCCGAATGGGTTCGGTTCTCAATGAGGCCAATACTCATCATATCAATGAGATGCAGCGGGTGGCGGTGGAAGAAAGTCGGTTGGGAATTCCGCTCATTTTTGCCCGCGATGTCATTCATGGATTTCACACTATTTTTCCCATAAATATCGGACTTGCGGCTACTTTTAACCCGGAACTCGTTCAACAGGGAGCCGAAGTTTGGGCACGAGAAGCCCGCACAGCTGGAATTCGCTGGTCCTTCGGGCCCATGCTCGATGTGAGCCGCGACCCACGATGGGGAAGAATGGCCGAAGGTTTTGGAGAAGATGTTCATTTGGTCACTCAAATGGGGTTGGCCACTCTAAAAGGATTTCAAACCTATTCACCTGATGGAAAACTCAATATGGCAGCCTGTGCCAAGCATTTTGCGGGTTATGGCGCTGTGGAAGGCGGACGAGACTATAACACCGTGAGTGTTTCCCCGTCCGATTTGTACAATATCCATCTCGCCCCATTTAAGGCTCTGGTTGACAACGATGTACAAACGGTAATGAGTTCATTTACAGAAGTAAATGGTGTTCCGGCCTCGGGGAATAAAATGCTGCTCACCGATATTTTGCGTAACCAATGGAAATTTAAAGGTTTTGTGGTGAGTGATTGGGCTTCGGTTCACGAGCAGATTTATCATGGCTATGCAGCCAATGATAAAGAAGCAGCCAGACTTTCATTCTCCGCCGGACTCGATGTGGAAATGGCCACATCCACCTATGCACAATATCTGAAAGAGCTGATTGACGAGAAAAAAATTACAATGGCTCAGGTTGACGAGTCGGTTTTGCGGGTTCTGGAATTAAAAGAAAAACTTGGACTTTTTGAAAACCCTTATGTTGACGCAGCTGCTTATTACAATAAAACGGAGCATTTGGCCCTGGCTAAAAAGGCAGCAGTTCAAAGTTTGGTTTTATTGAAGAATGAAAATAAAATTCTCCCCCTGAGCCCAAAAATGGGCCGGATTGGGGTTGTTGGTCCCATGGCCAACGATGTGTACGAGCAATTGGGAACCTGGATTTTTGATGGAGATACCAATCTCACCATCACCCCATTGGCTGCATTGAATGAATTTCTGGGGGAAGAAAAAGTCTCTTATTCCAAAATTTTAAAAACCACCCGCGATAAAGATTTGAGTCTGATGCCCAATGCAATTCAAAAATTGAAAGATATTGATGTGGTATTGGTTTTTGCCGGCGAAGAGGCCATACTGACAGGCGAAGCGCACTCGAGAGCTTTTCTCGACTTGCCCGGTGCTCAAAACCAACTCATTCAGCAACTTAAGGAAGCTGGGAAAAAAGTAATATTAGTTGTAATGACATCCCGCCCGCTGACTCTTGGCAGCATTTTGCCCTATGCCGATGCCGTGATTTATGCCTGGCATCCGGGCTCCATGGGTGGTCCAGCCATAGTCGATGTGCTTTTTGGCATTGAATCGCCCTCTGGCAAATTGCCGATCACTTTCCCCAAGTCGCCTGGACAAATCCCCATTTACTATGCTCATAAAAACAGCGGACGTCCGGCAAACAGCCAAAGTTTTGTGCATTTGGATTCCATTCCAGTTCGATCGTTTCAAACATCGTTGGGAAATACCAATCACTACCTCGATGTGGGGTTCGAACCCTTGTTTCCCTTCGGTTTTGGATTGTCATACACCAATTTTTCCTATGGTGAAATTGAGCTTTCTGCCAAAAAAATGAACCAGGACGAGACTTTAAAAGCATCTCTAAACATCACAAATACAGGAACATATCCAGCCGATGAGATTGTTCAGCTTTATATTCAGGATATTTCGGCAAGCTTCACCCGTCCGGTGAAAGAGCTCAAGGCATTTCGACGCGTGCATTTAAAGCCAGGGGAAAGTCAGAAGGTTAGTTTCGAAATTACCTCCAGCCAGCTTTCATTTTTATCCCCCGAAGGCGAAGAAATTTTAGAATCCGGCCAGTTTAATATTTGGATTGGGCCCCATTCAAACACCACCAACAAAACAGATTTTCAACTTGAAACATCAAATAAATGAAAAATGGAAGCCAACTATATGTAGTAAAGATAAGCCTGATTGTAGCATTGGGCGGATTTTTAATGGGATTCGACGCTTCGGTTATTTCGGGCGTGGTGAAGTTTATTGAGCCGGAATTCGGTCTCAGCAAACTGCAATTGGGCTGGGCGGTGAGTTCACTCACATTAACAGCAACCCTCGCCATGATGCTGGTGGGACCATTAAGCGATAAATATGGAAGAAAGAAAATTCTGACCATTTCGGCATTGGTTTATGCGCTGTCGGCTGTTTTGTCGGCCATTGCTCCCAATTTTGCTTTTTTAGTCATTGCCCGCATGATTGGCGGTTTTGGAGTGGGTGCTTCTTTAATTATTGCGCCCATGTATATTGCTGAAACTGCTCCGGCTCATCTTCGCGGAAGGTTGGTATCGTTCAATCAGCTCAATATCGTTATTGGTATTTCTGCTGCATTTTTCACCAACTACCTGATTTTGAAATGGGGACAACTTGATAACGACTTGGTGAATAGCTTAAAATTAGCCGAATACAATTGGCGTTGGATGTTGGGTATTGAAAGCATTCCAGCCATTTTTTACTTTTTCGTACTGATGCTGGTTCCCCGCAGTCCCCGTTGGCTCCTTATGAAAGGTTTTGACCAGGAAGCACGAGTGGTGTTGGCAAAGGCAGTTGGCGAAAGTCAGGTTGATAAAGATATTGTCTTGATTAAAGCCAGCCTGCAATCGGACGAAAGCAAAGCCAAAGCCAAATGGACCGATATTTTTAAACCGGCTTTATCCAAAGTTCTGCTCATAGGAATCGTGCTGGCTGTATTGCAGCAAATCACCGGAATCAATTCGGTTTTCTTTTACGCCCCCATGATTTTTGAGCAATCGGGTATTGGCATCGATGCTTCTTTCACACAAGCCATTTATGTGGGACTTATTAATCTGATTTTCACAGTTCTGGCCATTGGATTCATCGATAAATTCGGACGCAAACCCTTGTTAATTCTTGGTATGGCGGGAATAGTTGTAAGCATGTTTTTACTTTCCTACGGGTTTAATGCGGCCACCTATTCAGTGGATAAAAATACTCTGAGCCAGTTTGCCGGTTCGCCTATATTTCAGCAGCTCCAATCCATTGAAGGGATGGTTTTTAATGCCGAAAGCGATTTTGTAACCAAGCTGTGTCAGGTAATTTCTGTGGCCGATTTTGAGCAGAACAAATCTTCTTTGCTCAACAGTGCTATCCATATCAATTCCACCCTGATTTTATGGGGAATACTTGCTTTTGTGGCATCTTTCGCCATTTCCATTGGCCCCGTAATGTGGGTGCTTTTCTCAGAATTGTTTCCCAACAGTGTTAGGGCTGTGGCCATTTCGTTTGTGGGATTTATCAATTCGGTGGTGAGCTTTCTGGTGCAGCTTGTTTTCCCCTGGGAGCTGGAAGTGCTTGGCAGCTCGTCAACTTTTTTTATCTATGGTCTGTTTGCCGCAGCCGGATTGGTGTTTGTGATGTTCAAAGTCCCCGAAACCAAAGGAAAATCGCTCGAAGAATTAGAAAAATTCCTTGCTAAATAAAATATAGAAAAACCATGAAAGGATTCCTTTTGCCTGGCTCGTTGAGCTTTACCAACAGCTTGCAATCTGACCCCGAAACAATAAAAATATAACCAATGATCAGAAATTTAATAGTACCAGGACTCATTTTGTTGTTAGGCATCAGCACGATATTCTTCATTGCTTGCTCCACGGCAGAAATCAAAAAATCAACAAATAAAACTGTAAAAGCAGAGTTAAAACAGGTGAATGGCAAATATCTTTTACTCAAAGATGGGGAACCATTTTTTATTAAAGGAGCCGGATTGGAGTTTGGCAATATGGCCAGCTTAAAAGAGCATGGTGGTAATACCTTGAGAACCTGGAGAATAGATAACGGAAAGCAGAGTGGGAGAGAAGTGCTCGACGAAGCTCAGAAACATGGGTTGATGGTTTGCATGGGCATTGAAGTGGGGCGCGAGCGTCATGGTTTCGACTATAACGACTCTTTGGCTGTTCGGGCTCAGTTCGAGCAAATTAAACGTGATGTGGAAGCGCTGAAGGATCATCCGGCTTTGTTGCTTTGGGGGATTGGAAACGAGCTTAACCTGCGCTATACCAACGTAAAAGTTTGGTCTGCGGTAAACGAAATTGCAAAAATGATTCATGAAATCGACCCAAACCATCCTGTAACGACCATGCTGGCAGGAGCCGCTCCCGATGTGTTGATGCACATTAAAGAATATGCCCCCGAGCTTGATTTTATTTCTTTTCAGCTTTATGGCGATATAGTGAATCTTCCTGATTATCTGAGAGATGGCGATTATAACGGCGCCTACATTGTTTCTGAGTGGGGAGCAACAGGCCATTGGGAAGTACCCGCAACCAGCTGGGGCCGACCCATTGAACACAACAGTCACGATAAGGCTCAGGATTATCTCATGCGCTATCAAAAGGTGATTGAAGCCGATCCTACCCATTGTCTGGGTTCTTTCGTTTTTCTTTGGGGGCAAAAGCAGGAGCGTACTCCAACATGGTACGGAATTTTTATGCCCAATGGCGAAGAAACCGAAGCGGTGGATATGATGCATTATGTTTGGAATGCCAAATGGCCCGATAACCGCGTACCACAGTTGAAATCTTTTACTTTGGATGGAAAAACAGCCTACGAAAGTGTAACGCTGAAATCGGGAAAGGAATTTAATTCCCTGGTTCAGGTTGTTGATTTAGAGAATGATACATTAGCCTATCATTGGCAGATAATGCGCGAAGTTCCGGTTCACGCCCAAAGTGATGGTGGCGATTTCGAAGAAACCCCCGAAGTGGTTTGGCAATCTGAAGGAACTCAACTTTCCGAAATTTCATTTACAGCACCCGCCACAGGGGAGTATCGCCTGTTTGTTTATGCCAGCGATGGTCATGGAAATGCCGCCACCGCAAACATATCATTTTTAGTTGTAGAATAATTTTTTGAGAATTTACTATGGTCACAAAAGATATGGTTGGCGGAAAAGCCGCACGTCAGGGAAAAGGCCCGCTGTGGGTCTTTAAAAATCAGGAAAATGGTAGTTTTTCGACACCACATGCCGACTATCTCTCGCGTTTGTATTTCCCACTGATGAATTCCGCCGGAATGAAATCCTGGGTAAATCCACAATTGAAAGGCGATGTTTGTACTTCGTTCAGTCACTATCTCACACCGCCTTTGGTATCGGAAGAAATGGACAAAACCTTGTCTTCGAGAAATATATGGATCACCGTCGATGGACACAAACCCTGGTCGGCCACTGGAATGAGCGCCTGGCAAAAAGCCGAAAAATGGGCCGAAAATCAGGATTATTCCGAAGTTCAGGCACAACCGGGCATTTTTAGCCTTCACCGCCAAAACACCGAAAGAGCCATTCGTTCCGAAATTGTAGTCTTCGTCCCCAATTCTAAAGATACTGTGGAGCTTTTGTGGGTCAAAATTGAAAATACAGGCACTTCAGCAATCAATTTGCAACTGACCTATTCCATTCCCCTTTTTGGCCGCCATGCCGACAATTTCCGCGATCACAGGGAAGTAACTTCCATGTTTCAGCAGGTTTTTAAAGAATCACATGGAGTTCGGGTTAAGCCCAACATAGTTCACGATGAGCATGGTCACCGCGCCAACCATACCAATTATATGGTTTTGGGTGCCGATGAGCAAGGATTGGCTCCAGAGCAAATCTGGCTCGATATGGTCGATTTTACGGGCGAAGGTGGGTCATTGGACAATCCCGAAGCGGTTTTTCTCCATAAAAAGCCATCGGATTTATTTGCGGAGAACAATCACGGAAGGGAAGCCATTGGCGCTTTTCGATTCGCTAAAATCACGTTAAATCCTGGCCAAACCCTCAGCTATATTCTCATGAATGGCATCAGCGAAAATGAGAAGGAATCGGCCCAATGGCCGGCTCATTTTGGTCATAAAAGTGGCGTCAGTCAGGCATTTGCAAAAACAAAGTCATACTGGGAGAACTATACACAGCGAATAAAAATTCAAACAGCTTCCACAGATTTCGATGAGTGGGCACAATGGGTTATTTATCAGGTGAAAGCCCGTCAGGAGTTTGGAAATTCATTTCTCCCCGATTTTAGCTATGGCCGCGGAGGTCGCGGATGGCGCGATTTGTGGCAGGATTTGCTTTCCGTTTTGCTCATAGACCCGGGAAGTGCCCGCCAGGAAATCATCAATAATTTCAACGGCATCCGTATCGATGGAAGCAACGCCACCATCATTGGTTTCAAGCCCGGAGAATTTATTGCCGACCGCAACAATGTGCCCCGTTCGTGGAGCGACCACGGTGCATGGCCTGTTTTTGTTACCAATTTTTATTTGAATCAAAGCGGCGATTACGATCTTCTCTTCCAAAAAATGCCCTACTGGAAAGACCAGTTTGTGCATAGATGTAAAAGAGTGGATGCCAGTTGGAATCGTGCGTCAGGAAATTGGCAATTAGCCAATAACGAAGAAATTTATCGGGGCTCTATTTTCGAGCATTTGCTTGTTCAGCAGCTTTCTGCTTTCTATACCGTGGGAACCCACAATATTCTCAAGCTCGAAGGAGCCGATTGGAACGATACCTACGATATGGCCCGCGAAAATGGCGAAACAGTGGGTTTTTATGCTTTCTATGCCCACAATCTTCTGCTCATGAACGAGTGGCTTGAGGTGCTTCAGAAAAATGGACAAAAATCGGTGGATCTCTTCGAAGAATTGTTGGTGCTCATCGACCGTTTGGATAATCAGGTAAAGATTGATTATAGCATCAGTGGGGAGAAACAACAGAGGATTCAGGAGTTTTTCAGCCGGGTAGAGAATCCTTTGAGCGGACGAGTGGTACAAGTAAATATCGACGACCTGAAAATTGACCTCCATGAAAAAGCGCAACATGTTTTATCGCTCATAGCGCAACAGGAATGGATTCAGTTTGCCGACAATGCCGGCTTTTTCAATGGCCATTACGACAATCTGGGTCAGGCAATTGGGGGTTATAGCAGTCAGAAAAAACAAATCGACCTTACAACCCAGGTCATGACCATTCTAAATCAGGCTGCCTCAGACGAGCGAATTCCGTTTATTAAACAAGCCGTCGACGAGCTTTTAACCGATACCGATACCAAAGGAATCAGATTGTGCAGGCCTTTTTCGCAACTTGACCTGAATGTAGGGCGCTTAACAGGATTTGTTTATGGCTATAAAGAACATGGCAGCAAGTGGTTACAGCAAAATGTGATGTTGGCCTATGCCATGTATACAAGGGGCTTCAACGAGTTTGCCAACCAAATAATTTTCGATGTTTTTCAGCTAGCCACCGATTCGGCCACATCGAAAATATTTCCCGGCGTTCCGAGTTATTTGGAAATTGGCGATAGGGGAGCCTATGCCTATCTCACGGGCTCTTCCGCCTGGATGATGCTCAGTTTAACGAGTCAGATGTTTGGTGTTCGCGGTAAAAAAGGCGATTTAATCCTTGAACCACGCATCAGGCCGGAGCTATTTAATGAGCAGGGTGAAGCTTCCATTGAGTTGACATTTCATGAAAAACGGATTAGAGTGGTCTATGTGTTAAAACCCATTCACAAAATAAACCGTTATATGATTGGCGTAGTAGCCGTGAACAATGTTCCTGTGATTTTAACAAAGGAAAGAGCCAAAAGCTGCATCATTAGCAGTCAATATATCAACGAAAATTTCGACGAAGAGCTTAATGTTATCAAGGTGTTTTTGCAGAGTGAGTAGTTATTTGGAGAACAGCTTTTTTTATTTCATCCACCTAAACCGATAGCCCAGATTAAACTCCAGCAACTCGGCCGGCATAAAATTAATCGATCTTACATTAACACCAAGAGAGATGTTTTTGTAAAACTCATATCAAACCATCAACCGCTGATATGTTTGGCTGAAATTGCCATAATCCAGATGAACAGCATAGATTCCGATTCCTCCAACCAGGGTGAATCTGTCGATGATGAGTTCGGGCTGAAGTATCAATCCCAGCGTCATATTATCGAAGAAATAAGGCCCCGGAGTGCCATCGGGTCTGGCATTTAAACCCCACCAGTAGTTCATATCAGCCCCATAGCCCAACCTGAAAGCATTGGAAAGTTGAGTAAAATAAATGGCACTGATTCCTGCAATGGCAAAATAATTCGTATCCAATTCATGCTCAACCAATTGATGGTCGCCATAGCCCAGCATCAGATACAAGTCGTTACTTCTTTCCAGCCTTCGGGGCGATTCTATTTCCCTGGCGTTTGGTCTTTGGTTTATATGATATTTGAGCTCCACACTGGGCGAATATATATTAAAACCGCGGATTGGCCTTTCGAAGCCGCCATTTGAAAAATGGATAAACGAAAACGCAGCCCCTAAATCCAGGTATTTATTTAACGGATAACAAGCATTGATGCCAATGTTCAAATGGACTGTCATTCCGCCTCCTGTAACAATATTGTATGGATTTGCAATGCTGTCGTATTTTTTCCGGTTGCTTGTTAATCCAAATTGAATCTCAGAATAAAGCTCCAGCTTGTTTCAACGCTTAATGGGTAAACCCAAAACACCATAATATGATATTGGATAGCCGATTTCTGTGGAATTGAAAAAATCGCCCCGAGTGATTCCAAGTCCGTAATGAGGACCTTTAAATACTTTCTGCCAATTGCGGTAACCTGGATTTTGCCAAAGTACTTTAAGCGAAAAAGCCTGATAGTGTTTTTTGTGGAAGCCCTTCTCTGTTCTCACCTTTCACAAAAGGATTTGTTGGGATGATATTGCCATAGGCGTAGTTTGATGTTAAATTAAAGAATTGTTTTTTAGTTTTTGGATTGATTATCAGATTGAGCAATAGCTGAAAAGCTCAGAAAAACCAGATATACCAAATATTGAAATCGTAACATATGCATTCGTCTTAAAATTCTCTTTTCATGTTCTATCAACCAACAATCGTTTTTATTGGTGCGGCGAAAAATAAACCTAAAAACAAAAAAATATCAGGAATGTTGCCATATCATCACTTGAACAGAAAGAAATTTTGAAAAGGATGATTCAAATTTTATAAAGCGGGTGATAAAAAATATCAATAAATTGCCTTAAATAGTTGTTTTTCAGGCAATATAGTTAAAAGCAATAAAAAGAATGATTCCCAAAATACCAATGAGGGCTGTTATAAAAAAGTAATCGGCAGCCAACTCAAGTTGTTGTTCAGTTTTGTGGTGTGATGTGCGAATTGAGAAAAACGAGAACAGTGACGAGAACACCAAAAGCACCCCAACTATCGAGGTAAGTTCGTCGATGATAACTGTTTCGGCTTTATTGGTTATATGCAACGAAGTAATTACAAAAAGGCAAAACCCCAGCAAATTTGCCGAGGTGTTCAGAATATGTTGGGATGTATTATTTGCCATGATGAGTTTGCTTTAAAACTTTGAAATTTAATTCTTTATTACTTTTATTGAATGATGGTGACCGTTTCCTGTTTTAAATCGCAAAATATAAAATCCAGGCAATAGATTTGATGTTTCAATCTCAAAATTCCAATTTTTTGGATGTGTTCTAAGTACAATTTGCCCTTGCGCATTTATTAATTCAGACAGAACAATTTTTTCATCAGAGGTAATATTGATGGTTTCCTGAATTGGAATGGGGGAAATGCGGATTTGGTTTTTACCAAAATCAGTTTCAGCAATTCCAACTGAATGGCAATTCAACTCATTTAAATACCCCCAAATCTGGTCATTGAGCAAAAAAGGCACATCTGAATTGTCGGGTGCATCACCCATTCTTATCCAAATCATATTTTTACCGGAAACCACATTCAAAAATTGGCCGTTTTTGCCCATTGCCGCATAAGAATCCGTGGGAGCATTTGTGAATAATGGGCCCGGAAAAACAAATTGCGATTGTGGAATCATAAAGCTGTCATACCCATTGAGCCACCATAAATAGCCGTAGCTTTGGTTCAAATCCTGCGATTGATGGGTCATTTCGTGAAAGTAGTTTTGGTCGGTCATGATAGGCCTGCCGTTCCAATCTCCATTATTGAGAATGAGCAAGCCAAATCGCGCCATGCTTCGGGCCGTACTATAAAACACATTATTATAGCCCGATGGAACGAATAAGCCTGTCATGCCTGTTACTGTTTTTACTTTGAGATTGGTGTAAACATTGAGCGACATCCCCGTGGCGGCTTCTATAACCCCGTCGAGAAGGGTGTAGGGAGCATTGTGGTAGGCCCAACGCTCTCCTGCATTTGCCTTAAAAGTTAAACAAGCTACATCTGTGCAATGTGGATCAGTAACGCCGTCATCAAGCCCTGATGTCATGGTCAATTGATGGCGGATGGTAATTTTTTCTTCCTGTTCGGGGGAGCAACTTGTCCAACCATTGCCAAGATAGGAGCTGGTGGCGTCGTAAATGCTCAAATAACCATCTTGCTGAGCCAGCCCCACCATGAACGATGTTAATGATTTTCCCGCCGATGCCCAATACCAGGAAGCATTTGCATCGTGGCCATTGAAATATTGTTCCAGAACTATTTTCCCATCGATAAGTAGAAGGAAGGCCTTGGTATTGTTGGCTTCCGGAAATTCATAAAGGCTGTCTATTTTTGTGTCGCACCAATGATATCTTTGGGGGGAAAGGGTGTCCCATTCATCGCTTTCGGTGGGTGGAAAGTATAGGTTTTGCGAAAAAGCTGACAAGCTTCCCCAAGTCATTAATGTAAAGAACAACCATTTTACCATTATCTAAATATTTTAAGGAAAGTTGGACAATTTAAATCAAATAAGGTTTAATAACCAACCTAAATCCTTTTTTTGAATTAATCCTTCTTGCCTTTTATTTCGTAGGCCACATATCCACCCAATCCGCCATAGCGTAAAAACAGGTTCATATTTTCGGTTCCGTCAAAATCTCCGGAGGCATATTGGGTAGGGAAATTGGTTATGTCTCCGTTTTTATCGATGGCAATAATAGCGCTATTGGTGCTCGAATAGCTCACTATCAACTCGTCATCTGCATCACCAGTTATTATTTCCCCCATATAGATATATTCCCCACTTTCGTGATGACCCACCGAATCTATATTGACTTCTGTCCATTTAACAGTAAATTCCCACGATCCGGTATATTTGGTTCGGTAGTCGAAGATGTCTTTTTTGCATCCCGCAAAAATTAAAATAAGGCCGATTATTGTTAATAAAGTGATGTTTTTCATTGGACAGGATAAATCTTTTTATGCAGGTAAAATTAGGAATTTGGTGCCATATTTTCGTGAAACCATTATTTTTATTCATTGATTTTCTGCAATGGGGGTGGTTTAAATATCAGTTAAAAAGGGAATCGTTTAAAATATTACTTCCCAATAGCCTCCATGGTCTGGGCCAATTCGGATTATCTTATTCTTGTATTTAAGTTTTTCAAGGTTCTTTTTTATGTTTCGCTCATTAATGCCAACGATTACTGCAAGTTTTGCTGCAGAGATTCTGGGGTTTGTTTTGATTTCTTGAAGAATTTTTAATTCATTGGTATTAAAGCTATTACCTTTGTCGGTGTCCCTATCAGTGTCTCTATCAGTGTTCCAATTTGAGTATCTTCCGGGGTCTTTTACTATGTTTTTTTCTAAATCATTGTAGGTATCTCCATCAAATCCTTCATAGGCCTATGAAAGTCTAAACTGAACAATGGTTGAATCAAATTCAAGCTGATATATGGGTCTTGTCCTGTTATATTCAAACCAATTTGTGTCAATTTTTTCTAAACCCGAACCTATGTTTCCCGAAAGTTTGACCATTCGAAAGAGCTTGGTAATGATAGGATTGCGTGATATTGATAAGTCTTTATTTTTTAATTCTTCTATGGGTTTAGGAAAACCACCGGGATTGAAGAATTCGATTCGATTATTAAAGACTCTAATCATCGATTTAGCCGGAGAAAAATAATCTGCATGCATGAGCATATTGACTAATGCTTCTCTAATGGCTTCCAGACCAGGGGACAATTCTTGCCCAAAACCTTCGGAAGTGAGAATAAATGTAACATCCACCTTGTTTTTTAACCGATTAAGGCACTCAAAATAATATTCCCACAAATTTTCGTGTTCATCGAGCCGAAATGTATAGCGAGATTGGGCGTTGCTATACGATGTGCCTGGAATTTCAATTAAATCTATCCTAAAATCGGGGAAATATTTCTCTATAATTTCACGCTTGCCAAACATCAGCAAGCCTCCAAATGAACATGCCCCATTTTCAATGATTCGTAACTTGCTTAAGAATTCATTTTCGTTAAATCGGTTATAACCGGCAGCTGGATTGAAGCGCGACATGTAATCACGATATCGGTCCAAAGAGTTGTCGCTTAACGAGTTTCTATCAGTATTCTGTGCTGTTTCGGATGTTTTTGTGCCAAAAGTCCGGTCTCTATACATGCTGTCAATTTCTTCTTTTGTAGCACGCATATCGGAACTTCCCCTTCGAATAAATGTATTTACAGGGCTATTGTAATAAATGGGTTTTTTTGCAGAAACGGGAATATAAAAGGCTAAAACAGTTTTTTCGCCAAACAAATATTTTCTTTGCCGGGTCGAAAATACTACATTAAATTTCCCGCCTCTGATATTGGTAACAAAATTCTGCTCTATTTTTTCGGCATTCTTTACTCCTATAATTTCAAATTGTTTTCCGATTTGTTTTATACCAAATATAAGCCAACCTCCATTGGTGTTGGAGAATGCAGACACGGTTTCCCGGGCCGACTTTGGTATTTCAGAATTTGCTTCTTTTACTTCAAAATCTTCCCATTCAATATCTTCCAGTTTTCGTATCAGTTATTCTTTGGTCATCATTAAAAATTTTGATTTTTGTTACTCGAACCACATCAAATTTCTACAATTTTTATTAAACAAAGTTATGTCATTTTAAGATTTTATTCTATTTGGCAACATTAGGGGCTAATTCATCAACTCGTAGATTCTAATGTTAATATAATCAGCATTTTAAAGCGACATTACCTAACAAGTTAATCAAAACAAAATGCTGTGGATGGTGCTTCCCGCAATATTTATCCGGAAGTTTTTTAAATAGAAAAAGCAGGGAAAAACGATGTGAACGGAACGTGCTGAAAAAAATCCGCTTAGGAAAAAACCTAAACGGATTTAAAATCTAACGTGATCCCGCTGGGATTCGAACCCAGGACCCACAACTTAAAAGGCTGTTGCTCTACCTGCTGAGCTACGGAATCGTTATTCAAACGCGGGTGCAAAAGTAGTAGTTTTTTTTAAAAAGACAAATATTCGGCTTAATTTTTTAATATTTTACTAAGTAATTGATATATAGTGTTGTAAACTACATTTTGCCTTTATCATCTAAGTGGTTTGGGGAAATATTTAGTCCTTTTTGTGAAAAAATTGCGAATTACACAGTTAATTTTCAACCCGTTCTGTTAATTTCGCTATTTTTGCAACCGAAAATATATAGAATGGGAAATTATCTGGCAATTGTAGGAAGACCCAATGTGGGCAAATCAACTTTATTTAATCGACTTACCAAGACTCGTGAAGCCATTGTGGAAGAGACAAGCGGCGTTACCCGCGACCGTCATTATGGCTATTCCAACTGGAATGGTTTTGATTTTATGGTTATTGATACTGGTGGATATGTGGTGGGATCCGAGGATGTTTTTGAAGAGGAAATCCGCAAACAGGTTCAACTGGCCATCGACGAGTCGGATGTGATTCTCTTTATGGTCGATGTGCGAGATGGTGTTACTCCGCTGGACGAAGATGTGTCGCATATGCTTCGAAGCAGCAATAAGAAAATATTTCTGGTTTCGAACAAGGTTGATAACATGGGATATTACTCTCAAAGTAATGATTTTTACGCACTTGGACTTGGCGAAGTTTATAGTGTTTCTGCCATGAATGGCGCTGGAACTGGCGAACTTCTCGACGTAGTGGTGAAAGAATTCTCACCCGAAGTTGATCTCTCGAATGATGAGTCTATTCCAAAGTTTACTGTGGTTGGACGCCCAAATGTAGGCAAATCCAGCTTAGTGAATGCTCTGCTGGGCGACGACAGGAATATTGTGACCAATGTTGCCGGAACTACCCGGGACTCTGTTTATACAGAATATAACCGCTTTGGCTTTAAATTTAAACTGGTCGATACAGCCGGAATCCGCAAAAAGAAAAACGTGAGCGAGAATATTGAATTCTATAGCGTTATGCGTTCTTTTAGAGCCATCGAAAGTAGCGATGTTTGTATATTGATGATCGATGCTCAAACTGGTATGGAATCGCAGGATATGAACATTCTGGGGGTGATAGAGCGGAACAATAAAGGGGTTGTGATAGTGGTAAACAAGTGGGATTTGGTGGACAAAGGTAACAATACACATTTGGAGTATGCCGAAGCCATCCGCAAGAAAACAGCACCTTTTACTGATATTCCTATAATCTTTACTTCTGTTTTAAACAAGCAACGCATTCACAAAACCCTGGAAACCATACACGAGGTTTTTGAAAACCGTACTCAAAAAATAAGTACCAGTAAACTGAACGATATTCTTCTGCCTATTATTCAGGCAACACCGCCGCCGCAGGCCAGTCGTGAGCGTTATATCAGAATTAAATACATCACGCAGCTCAAAACCCATTACCCCAGCTTTGTTTTCTTCTGCAATCTGCCCAATGAGGTTAAAGATAACTATGCGCGCTTTTTAGAGAATAAATTACGAAAAGAATTCAATTTTACAGGGGTCCCCATAAAATTGTTTTTTAGAGAGAAATAAATGGAAGGCATTAGGATTGATAAATATCTCTGGGCTATCAGGGCATTCAAAACCAGAACTTTAGCTGCAGATGCCTGTAAAGGCGGAAAAGTTAAAATGGATGGTAATGCTGTGAAATCCAGCCGTGAAGTTAAAATAGGGGATATTATCGAGCTTAAAGTAGCGGGTGTTAACAAGGTGATAGAAGTGATAGACCTTACTAAAAATCGCCTGAAAGCCAGCTTGGCTGTCGAAAAATACAACGACCTTACTCCGCCCGAAGAAATGGAGCGCGTTGAGCTTATCCGCCAAATGAAAACGGAACACCGCGACAGAGGAACTGGTCGCCCCACCAAAAAAGAGCGCCGTGATATTGACAGATTAAAAGAATCGTAAATGTCTGCCCCGCAGATTTTACTCAAGAGTTTTCTTATTTATCTGAAACTCGAAAAATCATTGTCGCCAAATACCCGACTGGCCTATGAAAGGGACGTGCAAAAACTCATCTCCTTTTGGCAAATGAAGGGCTTTACTGTCCCTGTTTCCGCACTAACCCAAAAGAACTTGCAAAGCTTTATTCATTGGCTGGCCGAAGTGGGTCTTAATGCTCGTTCTCAGGCCCGAATCATATCGGGAATAAAATCGTTTTACAGGTTTCTATTACTCGAAAATATTATCGAAAACGATCCCACAGAGCTTTTGGATTTACCCACATTGGGACGAAAACTCCCGGTTACATTAGAACTGGATGAGATTGATGCCATGATTGCCCAAATAGACCGAAGCAAAGCTGAAGGCGAACGAAACAAGGCCATTGTCGAAACGCTCTATAGTTGCGGATTGCGCGTTAGTGAGCTTGTTGATTTGAGAATCAGTAATATATATGCCAAAGACAAGTTTATCAGGGTCGTTGGAAAAGGCGACAAGGAGAGGTTGATACCTATTGGAAGCTACGCCCTGAAACAAATCAACCTTTATTTAAAGCATGTGCGGGCTCATGTAGATGTGAAACGCGGATTCGAAGACTATGTTTTCCTAAATCGAAGGGGGAGAAAGCTAACCCGAACCATGGTCTTTATCATTATAAAAGATTTGGCCCAACGGGCAGGTATCCACAAAACCATCAGCCCCCATACCTTTCGCCATTCATTTGCCACACATTTGGTAGAGGGTGGTGCCGATTTGCGTGCTGTGCAGGAAATGCTGGGACACGCATCTATCATCACCACAGAGATTTACTCTCATCTTGATAAAGTCTATTTGCGAAGTGAGGTACTATTATACCATCCAAGAAGTAAAAGCAGGAAGTTAAAGAACTCACCGGGTGAAGCTGATGATTTGCATATCGTCGATTAGTAGCCTTTGTTTTCCTTTGTTCCAAATGTAAAATTTCATTTTGTCATCAGGAGAAAGTAACTCGGGGGATAGGAAATCCATTTCAATTTTGTTCCATTGATTGGCTTTTAGGCTGAGTTTGGGGTCTTTAAGCTTAATACCTTTGTATTTATAGCTTTTGCCATTGTGTTCAAATGAAAACACGAAAATTACATCGTTGGCAGTTACATCATATTCCGGATAAACATAAACTGATGGCCTGAACCAGGCAAAATAGTCCTGAGTCACCTGACTGTAAACCAATTCTAAAGTTGGTCCATATTCAATGGTTTCATCAATTCGGTAGGAATATTTTCCTTCATGCACATTCAAACTGTCGAACTGTGTTGATTTATATTTTCCGCGATTTTCGAAATTTTCAAGAAATTCTGTTTTTGATTTAAAATCAGACTCGTTGGATAGTTTTTCCTCCGAAGTTTCCGATCGTTCAATGAGAAGAAGTTTTTTATCTTCCTCCGATGCATATTTTTTGAGAAAAACTGCCCAATAATACTCTTTCGTCATTCGGCTACCATGAATGGTATTTACCAGTATCTGCTTGGCTTGTAATATGTTTACATACATAAAACCGGCTACAATAACTCCGCTTGCCACCCAAACCCATTTCCGTTTGGAGATAACCCATTGAACCAAAAATCCAAAAGGGATAATCATATAGGCATATGACTGAATAAAAGCACGGTAGCCATAGCTCACTAAGCTTGTAAAACTGGCAATCAGATACAGATTGATAAGAAACACAAGAAAAATGGGCCAGAATATATCACGCCTTTTAAAATACAGTGCCACAAAACCTATGATGCTGAAAATCATGAGCGGTGAGTAAATCAGCCATCCTTTTCTATAGCCAAACAGCACATTGATAAACTCCGGTTTACTCAATACCAATTGCGATGATTCGTCATTGTATGCATTGAACCAGACCGATTTAGTGGCAATGAGCCAATAAAGTACCTGTGGAAATCCACCCAAAAATGCGAACAAAACCAGTTGGAGCAGTTGAAGTCGATGATTTTTAATGAGAAGCCACTTGTTTTTTAAACTTTCACCATCGTGAACGCCCCACAAAAGAGGAATAAACATCGAAATAACTTCGCTTAATCGGGTTATGGTTATCAATCCAATGGTTAGCCCGATGAGTCTTGCATAAACAACTTTCTGATTCTGATGCCATTTCATGGTTACCCAAAGCAGGAAACTGTATTCTGCAAAAACAAAAATATGTGGTGATGGGTTGGTAAGACTCGAAAAAAAGTAAAAATTTGTTCCAAGGTATAGCAAAAGAAGGGTTACAGCGACAGAAATATCGGACAGATATTGTCGAAGTACCTTTCGGAGTAAAATGAGTCCCAGTGCTGCATAGACAATTCCTGCCATCCAAAAACCCCAGAAATAGGGCATTGAGTAGCCATCGGCCGGAAAGGAAGAAACAAGGGTAAATAAATGGGCTATTAAAAAAAACGGCAAAATCAGTATAGACAATCCGCTAAAAAACCTGATAACCCACACATTTTCATTGGTTTTTGAAAGTTGATAAAGCGTAGGAGTTAGTTCGTATTGCTCATTTATCTTTTGAATAAATCCTATATCAGTAGGAGCTACCTCATGATAGATAAACAGATTGGGTAAATACATATAAAACCCAAAATTGTCGTAGGCAAATACTTTGTGCGGAACATTAAAGGAGTTTATGGTTATCATTCCAATGATAACAATCCATACTGCAACAAGCGATTTGATTCCCTCTTTCTTCATGATTAAGTAATTTTATTTAACTCGAATAACATCAACATTGTCATGTAAATACACCAAATATCCCAAGCTTTTCTTTTGGCTGAATTTCTCAGTCATGGTGCAATAATGCAATAGCTGTTGATCATTTTTGGGGTTAGGTTTCCCGGTTTTATAGTCAATAATCACGGTTTCAGCTTCACGCTCCACCATCTTATCGGGGCGGAAAACCCGTGCTACTCCTTGTACTACTTCTACCATTTCGCGCTCGTTATAATTTAGATCAGGCATATTGTAATAATCTTTTAACAGCGGATGCTCCATTATTTGCAGTGCCATCGACTTGAGTTTATCCACTTCGTTTAACCCAACTCTCCCCTGATAAACCATAGTTTTTATAGCAAAATCTATTTCGTTCGGGCCATTGACCAAGGCCATCAGTGCATGTACTTTCTTTCCCCATTCAGCTAAAATAAGTTCATTTTCAAGGGTTTCTGTTAGCGACAGATGCACATTTTCGCGCCAAAGTGTATTTTCCGGTTGTTCCAAATAAACCGAAGTCTGCTTTTCAACGTCATGGTCGCCGGATTGAGATTTTTCAGAATCCGTATCACCAAAACGAACAATTCCATCCGCGCTTAGCATATTTTGACTCGTGATGAACTCATCCAGAATTTTATCATAGCGGAAAGCCTCTGATTTACTATTTGGATTTGGTTTATCCACAATCAGATACAATCGTTGTTTTGGTCTGGTCAGGGCCACATAGAAAATATTGGTGTTGTCGAGTTTTCTCAGCTCATCTTCCAATATTTTAGCGGGCTCCAGCGGTGTGTCTTTGAGCGACGAAATCTTGAATGGGAAGGTTTTAAGCTGCGGAAATTCAGGGAGCTGGGGATCGAGCCATATCTCATTTTTCGACGATTCTTCTTTCATAAAACTCTGGGGAAACAGATTTATCACCACCGGAAATTCAAGTCCCTTCGATTTGTGGAATGACATCAATCTTACAGCGTTCCATTCGTTGGGCATTTCCAGCGAATAGTTGGCATAATGCTCTTCCCACCATGCATTGAACTCGTATAAATTCTGATGTTTTTCCTGAGTGAAGTTGAGTGCAGCCTCCAGAAAAAAATGCAACAGCGGGTGATTTGTCTTTAGTCTAAAGGTCCGGCAAAGGTTTTCAAGTGCTTCATAGGCTTCCAGATGAGCCATTTGAGTGAGGTTTAAATCCACTCCAAGCTCTTTAAACAAAGGTTTTAGCTCCAAATCGGGTTCAGTAGATGCGAGCAGCTCGTGCAGTGGAGTCCCATGGTCTTCTATCCATCCGTTTTGCCATAAATATCTGATAATCTCCGATTGATAAAGCAGCTCCCGGGGTTGATAAATGAAATTGATAAAGCTTACCAAAAACCTAACCATGGGCGATGAGTCGGCATAAAGGCTTTCAGATGAAACCACATCAATCTGGTGCGAGAATAACCAATGTGCGAGTTCTATCAACTGCTTGTTTTTGCGCGATAAAACCACTATATCTTTCAAATCATAACCATCGCTTAAGCAATTTTGAATTATTCTGAAAACCCTTTGATAATACATTTCCGACTTGTCCTCGGCTTCTTCTTCGTCCACCTTGCTCATTTGGTGAACCTCCACATGCGAAGCTAAATGTTTGGGATTGTTAGGAATTTGCAAAATATCTGAATACACATATTTGTGAGATTCAGGGAGATAATTGCCATCAACAATAAATTGAAAAAGCAGGTTATTGAAATCAACTATCTTTTTTCCCGACCTGAAATTGGAATTGAGACGGGTTTCTTTAAACGATCTAAGCAAGGTGGCTTCCCGTTCGAGAAGTAAAATATCGGTGGTGGGAGTGGTGAGTTTTGGAAATTGAGCAAACTGCTCTACATCGCCGCCGCGCCAACGATAAATGGACTGTTTGGCATCGCCAACTACCAGATTCTCGTTATTTCCGGCGAGCGAATTCTCCACCAAAGGCATTAGGTTATGCCACTGAATTACGGATGTGTCCTGAAACTCGTCGAGCAAAAAATGCTGATATTTATTCCCCATTCTTTCGTAAATATAAGGGGCTGGCTCGTTGGCTATTTCTTTGGCAATGATTCGGTTAAAGTCAGAAATATGAATCAGTTCCTGTTCCGATTTCAACTGCTCCAGAATTTTTTCCAGCTCGATAAGCACCAAATACGGATACAATCCTTTGGATATTTCGCTCTTAATCTTTACAGAGCCAAAATTCTCATCAATATATTTCTCTGCTTTCTGATAAAAAGCAGTTAGGGTTTCTATATGAGGCTCCACAATAGCTTTAATATGCTGTTGTGGTTTTGCTGTAAACCATTTTCCTTCGTAAATAGTGGCTTTGGCATAATTGCTGCCCTCAGGTTTTTTCGATTTGTCTTTAATTATATTATTGAAATAGCCAAAAAGCCCGTTTTTCCCCTGATAAATCATTCCCGGCTCAATGCCATTTTGGGCGCAATAATCATGGAAATCTTTGCTAATTTTTTCCAGAGTTGCTTCGTACTCTTCCACTTGTTTGTCTAATATTTTTGGCAAATCGAGCAATTCAGTCCATTCCAGTTGGCGCAGATAAATCAGGTATTCGTCGGCCACATCGCGCAAAAGAGCTTTGGCTCTAAAACGCAGGTCGCTCCCGATTTTACGGTTTTTTTCGCTGTTAATCTTCTGATTACTAAAAGCTAACAGGGCAGTGGTGAGAGTTTCGCCATTGGGATTCACACGGCTCAGCAACTCGGTAACGGAATCGCGAAGCAGAATTTCCGAATCCAATTCCACCTGATAGTTAAAACTCAGTCCCAAATCGAAGCTAAAGGCCCGAATAAGCCGGTTGGTGAAGCTGTCGATGGTTGTAACGGAATAATCTGAGTAATTGTGAAGTATGTTTTTGTGAAGCAATTTCCCGTCTTTCTTCAAAGTTTCCAGGGCTTCTGATTCTCCTTTTTCTTTTCTTATAAACTGATATCTGGGAATTTCACTGAGCAAAATGGGGATAAAAAAAGGAATTTTCTTTTGTTGATCCATTTGAATTATCTCTAAAAGATAATCCAGAATCCTTTCTTTCATTTCCTGTGCTGCCCTGTTGGTGAAGGTGAGAGCCAGAATAGACGGAAATTTTAACTGCCCTTCTTCTTTTTGATTGAGGGCCAGCTTCAAATATTCCAAAGCCAGAATGGTGGTTTTTCCACTTCCTGCCGAAGCCTTATAAACTTTAAGCTTTTGAGTGGATGTATTCATGGTTAGGTTACTATTTTCTTACTTCCAACAATTTAAGTCCGCCGGTGGTGGGATAGAGTTCAAAAGTATTTTGGTTCACTTGTATCTTTTGAATTTTTCCGAATTGTGGAATGGTAGAAAGTTGCTTGTCGTACTCCTGATTGCCATATTTCATCCACACTTCGGCTGTTTCGGGATAACGGTAAACAATTCCGCTCACAGCACCAGAAACTTTGGTATCGGCCATTTGCTCTGCCAATCCATTGCTTTTAATGGCTAAGGATACTTTTTCTCCGATGGCAGCCGATAGATAGGCTAAACCCGATTGCTCAGAGAATTTGAAAATCGGAGCCAACACATTGGGTTGATCGGGCGTTGGGGTATAAAAGAAAACAAAATGCTGATCGGTTACCAGCGTTTTTCCGGCAAAAAGAGCAATATATTCATTCTCCATTTGGTTGAGTTCCTCATTCATCATTCTAAAAGTACCTTCGCTATAAGCCACCTCGTGAAAACCGGAAACCAGTTCAAAGCGATTTTTCCTGATTTCCATCAGCTGAGTAGCTGCATCCTGTGCCCGCTGCATAAAATCCTTTTCTATGCTGTATCTTTTTATCACAGCTTTTTCAATGGTCGCTGTGTCAACATCCACGCGGCGGATAATGGTGTCGGCCTTTTCAATTAAATTGGCATCGGCAAAATACCTGAAATCGCGGCTCCCCGAAACTACTTTCTCCACTTTACTCACCGTCGTCTGATTGGTTGAGCCAATCAATGACTCCGAAATCACACCACCAAACAACCCGTTTTGGTTCATCTGAAAGAATTTCGCCTGATCCGATTTCCCCGAAATCTCACCCAATTGAATATAGTATAGTTGGCTGGGGTCGGCAACATATTCTGCCGAAAGAGCAATATCCTTGATTTTATACGATTCGTAGTTGGTTTCTGTCACATCGCTCAAACCCAGCAGTTTATTGGCATACAAAGTATAGGGACCTTTGATATGTTCCAGTTTTTCCACTTGAACTTCTATGCGATAGGTAACCATGGGCAGCGCATAAACGAAACCATTAACAGATGCAAATGACTCGGTGGGGTTCACTTTTTGAGTGGTTATCTGAGCACTTAAAGTGGATGAAAATGCCAAAAAAAACAGGGTCAATGCTGACAATAAAAGGGGTTTATTTTTTAATGTATTCATAGAATTTTACGATGGGAATGAAGTAGTTTAAATGAAATTGACTTTGGGTTTAATTTGTGAAGAAATCTAAAACGTTGCCGGCAGCACTTGTTTCGCCTTTGTAAAGCTCACTGTATCTGCATCTTGTGCAACTTACCACAGTAAACTTTTTGTTTTGGATATTAAATAGCTTAGAAAATCGACCACCTGTGGTTCTTATTTCATCAGTATCAAACTGTGTGTTTCCGCATTTGGGACAAAGATATTTTTGAGCCATAAAAAAAGAGTTTTATTTGTTTCTATTGAATGAACAATATTACAAATAAAACTCTAAAATAGTAACGGCAAAATTACTTCACAAAAAGCAATTCTCTGTATTTTGGTAATGGCCACAACTCATCGTCAACCTGAAGTTCCAGTTTATCCACATGGCGGCGGATATACTCGAGCAATGGACGTACTTTTTCATCGTAGGCCATGGCTTGTTGCAACTCATCTTCTATCAGATTGGCTTGCTTTCTCTCGTTAATCATTTGATCTACACCTTTTTTGATTTCCGAAATATGGTTCGAGATGCGGGTAATCATTTCCAACTCATTCTTCGATACCTTGCCATATGTCTGAAGGTCGAGGATGTCTTTCAATCCTTTAACATTCTCAATAAGCGTGTTTTGGTAACGAATGGCAATGGGGATAATATGGTTGGTAGCCATATCGCCCATAATTCTCGATTCTATTTGTACTTTCTTGGTGAATTTCTCAAGTCTGATTAATCGGCGGGCTTCCAACTCTCTGCGGTTCAATATATTGTGACGCTCGAAAAGATTTACAATTCTGTCTTCAATATAAGTGTTCAAGGTTAATGGAGTGGTTTTAACATTGGTGATGCCTCTTTTTTCGGCTTCTTCACGCCACTCATCGCTGTAGTTATTGCCTTCGAAACGAATGCGTTTGCTTTCGATAATATATTGTTTGATAACCACAAACAAAGCATCTTCAAAGCTGTTTCCTTTGGACATCTCGGCATCCATATCCACTTTAAATTGAGCAAGTTGGTCGGCAAGAATGGTATTTAATGCAATCATGGGTTTTCCACAATTGGCATTGCTGCCTACAGCTCTGAATTCGAATTTATTTCCGGTGAAAGCAAAGGGCGATGTACGGTTTCTATCGGTATTGTCCAATAAAATTTCAGGGATTTTAGGCACATCGATGTTGAACTCCTGCAATAAATCGTCCGACATACCTTCGCGGGTTTCGCTGTTCTCAATCTTGTCGAACATGCGGGTCATCTGACTGCCAATAAACACACTGATAATGGCTGGAGGCGCTTCGTGGCCACCCAAACGGTGGTCGTTGCCTTCGCTTGCAATGCTGGCTCTGAGTAAGTCTTCGTATTTATGAACTGCCATCACCATATTCACCATGTAGGTGATAAAGCGAAGGTTTTGTTTCGATGTTTTTCCGGGGGCAAAAAGGTTGCTGCCGGTATTGGTGCTCAAAGAATAGTTATTGTGCTTTCCTGATCCGTTGACGTGTGCATAGGGTTTCTCGTGGAAAAGAGCCACAAAATTGTGCTTTTTAGCCACAGTTTCAATAATATGCATAATCAGCTGATTGTGGTCAACCGCCAGATTCACTTCTTCGTAAACAGGGGCAACTTCAAACTGATTGGGAGCCACCTCGTTGTGACGGGTTTTTACAGGTACGCCCAGACGATGTGCTTCTGTTTCGTACTCTTTCATAAACTCTATCACTCTTTCGGGAATGGTCCCAAAATAATGGTCTGAAAGCTGTTGGTCTTTGGCACTGCTATGACCAAACAAAGTGCGTCCAGTGAGCATTAAATCGGGGCGGGCAGCATATAAAGCCGAATCAACCAGAAAATATTCCTGTTCCCATCCTAAGGTTGCATAAACTTTCTCCACATTCTTGTCGAACATTTTGCAAACCGCAGTGGCTGCATGATCCAGAGCCTGAGCCGATTTAAGCAACGGGGTTTTATAATCCAATGCCTCGCCGGTATAGCTTACAAAAATGGTGGGAATACAGAGCGTATTTCCTAAAATGAAAGCCGGACTTGTTGGATCCCAGCCTGTATAACCTCTGGCTTCAAAAGTGTTTCTGATTCCTCCGTGTGGGAAACTGCTGGCATCGGGTTCCTGTTGTACAAGCTCATTGCCTCTGAAATTCTCGATTGCTTTCCCTTCGCCTTCAGGATTTATGAAAGCATCATGCTTTTCGGCGGTGGAGCCAGTAAGCGGATGAAACCAATGGGTGTAGTGCGTGGCGCCTTTCCCCATGGCCCATGCTTTCATTGAAGAGGCAATCTGATCGGCAATTTTCCGGTCAATTTTATCACCTTTTTCCATGGCTTGTCGAACTTTGCCATAGGCTTCGGAAGTTAAATACTCTTTCATGGCCGACATGTTAAAGGTCATCTCACCAAAATATTCCGATGGCTTATTTTTGGGCATGGAATAGGGGACAACTTGCCTGCTCAATGTTTTCTCAAGTGCAGTGAACCTAAAATTTGGCATAATGTTGAATTTAAATGTATTAAATAATTTAGAATGGTTTTAAGCTGCAAATATAATTTTTTAAAAAACAGCATTTAAGCGAGAAATAGATAATTATTAAGATTTTAAAAATCAAATGTTCATAACTTTAGAAGCCTTGATTTTCTATTACATAGTGGAAGTTTCTGTGTTTAAAAATAACAATTTTCAACCAAAAAAACCTACTCTCCACTGTAATAAACCCGCTTACCATTCACAAAAGTCATGAGAATTTTTGCCTTTGGAATATCCGATTCTTCTATGTTCATAAGGTCCTGATTGAGAATCACAAAATCGGCAAATTTCCCCACTTCGAGGCTTCCTTTTTTAGGTTCATCGAAACCTGCCTTAGCTGCCCAAATGGTGATTCCCCGCAAAGCATCTTCTCTTGTGAGTGCATTTTCTGTTTGAAATCCTCCGGTGGGATAATTATCCAGGTCTTTTCGCGCTGTGGCGGCAAAGAAGGTGAGTAAGGGATCAATTTTTTCGATGGGAAAATCAGTCCCCAATGGAATCCAGCTGTTTTCTTGCAGCAGCTGTTTGTAGGCGTAGGCCGATTTTAGCCTTTCAGCTCCCAACCGCTCGTCGGCCCAATACATGTCGCTGGTGGCATGGGTTGGTTGAACCGAAGGAACTATATTAAACTCCCCGAACAAGTGAAAATCGTCAGGATGAACCACCTGGGCATGTTCTATCCGCCACCTTTTATTGTTTTTACCCTTTAGAAAACGGGCGTAGGTTTGCAGAATAACGCGGTTTGCGGAATCGCCAATGGCGTGGGTATTTACCTGATAATTATGTTTTTCGGCCATTGAGCACAGGCTGTCGAACCAGGCCTGGTGGCTAAGCATCAGTCCTTTCCAGTTGGGTTGGTCGCTGTAATCGTGAAGGAGACAAGCTCCACGGCTTCCCAAAGCTCCATCAGCATACAGCTTAACAGAACGAACGGTGAGTTTATCGGTTTCTATAATGCCTTTGAGCATAATATCTTCCAAAGTCTGTGGGGTGGGAGTGAGCATGGCATAAATCCGCATATTCAGTTTGTTTTCTTCCTGCATTTTTTGGAGCAGAAATATCTCCTTCGATTCGAGCCCGGCATCGCAAACAGACGTTAGCCCCACAGCAAAACACTCTCTTTCAGCACGTTCTATGGCTTTTGTCAACAGCTCTTCGGTCGGAGCCGGTATCACAGCCTTGATAAGGTCCATGGCATTGTCGATAAAAATTCCTGTTGGCAGGCCTTTCTCGTGAACTATTTCACCACCATCAACATATTGACCGGGCTGTATCCCTGCCAGCTCCATTGCCTTGCTGTTTACCAGAGCGGCATGACCATCGATGCGGGTTAGAAAGACGGGTTTATTGGGCCAGATTTCGTCAAGCAACTCTTTTGTGGGGAAGCTTTTGCTTTCCCAGTCATTCTGATCCCAGCCACGCCCTACAAGCCATTCGGCGGGATATGTTTTCTCAAATTCCCTCAGCCTTTCTATTGCTTCCGCAAAACTTTTGGTCCCGGTTAAATCGGCGCGGGAAACCAATCCTTCGCCCAAACTGATAAAATGACTGTGAGCATCGATAAAACCCGGATACACAAATTTATCTCTCAGGTCAAAGCTTTCTTTGGCCCAATATTGAGCGCTTATTTCTTCGTTGGTGCCTATGGCAATTATTTTTCCGCCTTTCACAGCCATGGCTTCTGCCATGGAGAATTGAACATCCACGGTATAGATGCGGGCATGATGAATAATCATGTCAACTTCGGTAACTTTCCGGCAACCAGTTGATAAAAGTACAATGCTCATAATTGCAAGGAATTTGTTCATATTATTGGATATTTAAAAATAGTAATACATCTGTTATGGTACGAAAATTCATATGGATTGAGCCCTGAAATTTAACACAATAATTTTCTCCACATTCCACATGCCAGTCCGATGGACCATCGGTGCCAATTTGATTGCGGTTTAAGGCTTGTGTGAGCCACCTTGTGGGAACAGGATCGCCCGAAACCCGGATAAATTTTTGGGGTTCAAATGAATTTTCGAAATGTCCGGTGGATACATCAAATGATAAATCCTTGTTTTTAAATGCTTTGTGAATGTGGCCTTTCATAACCATATCTTCTGGAATCTCATCAATCAGCTTGCCTTTTTCGGGGATTAGCCAAATTCGGTCGGCAGTGCGAAGGGCCAGTTCAATATCGTGGGTGGAGAGAATAATCCCCAGATTCTGCTCGTGGGCTAATTTTCTAAGGAGTAGCAATAAGTTCGATTTGGAGGGAAAATCTAAGAATGCCATGGGCTCGTCGAGAAGAATAATGGGGGTTTTCTGAGCCAAAGCTTTGGCTATCATTACCTTTTGTTTTTCGCCATCGCTGAGTTCCATAAATTGGCGGTCAAGAATTGTTTCGACTCCGGCTTGTTCTGCCGCTTGACCCACCAGCTCCCAATCCTGCTCCGTTAGCTTCCCCCAGAAACCAGTGTATGGATAACGCCCTAAACTGATAATTTCCCGGGCCGTAATGTTCCAGAGTTCAGGTTTTTCGGTTAAAACAAGGCCTGTTTTCGTGCTGAATATTTTGGGGGTTAAGTCGTCAATTTTTTGTTTTTCAATCAAAATGGAGCCGCCTAATGGGGGTATCAACCTGCCAAGAGTTTTTAGAAGCGTTGATTTTCCTGCACCGTTAGATCCCAAAAGACAAACAAGTTCACCGTTCCGAAGGTTTAAATTCAAGTTGGAGTAAACCACATGTTGATTTCGCTGCTTAGTATAGCCGATTTTTAAATATTTGGTTTCGAGCAATATTTCTTTCATAACCAGCAATTTTATGGAATTACAGGGTTCGATTTGTTATTTCTGACCAGAAACCAAATAACCAAAGGAGCACCAAAAACTGAGGTTACAATATTGATGGGGATGGCCTGGTCGAGCGAGGGTAGCCTGCTGATAACATTGCAAATGAGTGCGATAGCCATTCCGGCCAGGATGGTGCCCGGCAATAAAGTTTTAAAATCGGAGGTTCTGAAAATAATTTTTACCAAATGCGGAACGGCCAGCCCAATAAAAGCAATGGGGCCGGTATAAGCGGTGGCCAATGCGGTTAGAAACCCCGCTAAAATGATGAGAGCCAGCCGGATTCTTTTAATATTTACTCCCAGATTGGCCGCATAATTCTCTCCTAAAATAAATAAATTCAGGGGTTTAATTAAAAATAAACCCATGCTGAGAGCCACTATAATAAGCACAGCGTAAAAATCCAAATCATTGAGCGCTACCTGACTAAAACTTCCTAAACCCCAGAGAACAAAGGAATGAATCTGTTCCTTTTGGCTCACGAACTGCAAAAATCCTATGAGGCTCGATGCCGCATAACCCACCATTAAACCAATGATGAGTAGCGATACATTGTTTTTTACCACCTGAGAGAAAAAGATAATGAGCATTAAACTGAGCATGGCTCCGCTGAAAGCTGCCAACACCAGGCTAAAATGCTGTAGCAGTGGAGTATTGGCCAACCAGCCACCCATTCCGCCCAATAAAGTAAAAACAGCAACCCCCAGACTTGCGCCGGAGCTAACGCCCAAAATACCAGGATCGGCCAGCGGATTGCGGAACAAACTCTGCATTAAAAGCCCCGCAACCGAAAGAGCAGCACCGGTGAGCAATGCAGTGAGTGCTTGCGGAAGGCGCGATTCAATGATGATAATTTGAGAAACAGATTGTGGTGAACCTTGTTGCAATCCAAGCGATTGCAGTATTTCGGCAATGGGAATGGAGACCGAACCAACAAACAGATTGACGATGACAAGCACCAAATCGGCCAATAAAAAAAAGACTAACAATCGAATATGTCTGCTTATAATCATGAAGTCAAATATAGGTTTTTAATCATTCTCATAATTAATGGTGCAAATCCTGCCGGTAAAATATTTTTTTAATCTTTAAAAATCAATACTTCAGAAAACCAGTATTATACTTGATAAATCGGTTTTTCGTTAAAATGAATTGCTTATACATGGTGGAAACATGAAACAATGGGGATTTTGGAGTGCGTCTGTATCAACCGTAGAAAAATTGATGTGGGAACAAATTTTCACAAACCACTGACCCCCAACTGTTTTATTTTGCATTTTGTGGGTAGTTTTTTTTCACTCTCTATATAAATCCCAATATTCCTTTGGGGTAACTATTTTGGTTCCTTGAAATTCATTCATTGTAAAATCATTAATATTTCCAGTTATTATGAAATCAGCCCGTGATTCAACTGCCAATTCTAACAATCTATTATCAGGATTATCCTTGATTAAATCAAGTCTATTTGTTGGTGTAAACTTTTTGGCTTTTGTCTCCAATTGAGCCAAAACATATTCTGCTTTAATTAAAAAGTCAGGATATTTGCTAAACTTTGGTCTATTTAAAACTTCTAGATATTCTTGAAACAACTCATCAGAGATACAAACATCTACTTGATTATCAAGAACGTAGTAATAAAGAATAAAATTTGGATAATTCTTCTGAATTAAAGCTGAAATCAGCACATTTGTATCAATGATTATTTTTTGCATTTCTTACAGCATTGACTTCATCATTAATCTCATCCATGGACATTCGTGAAAGCTTATATTTTTCTGCCAATTGAACACATCTATTGAGAGTTTGCTTTGTAATCTCCTTATTAATAATGTCAACAAATTCGGTGAATGACAATTTATCATTGTCTATCCCGAATTGATTATATTCTAAATCTGATATTGAAATATTTAGAGTTTTCATCTGTTTGTAATTTTATTTTTAATGGTCAGATGCCTGCTTGTCGGCAGACAGGGAATATCCATGTTAAACATTCCTGGTTTGTGTAAACCTTTTTGAATGGATATTCCAAAGTCTTTATTTTGCACAAATTTAGTCTTTTTGTGGAATCTTTCCAATTTCGTTTTTTTGCATTCTGACTAACATCAATTATCTGCTTGAATATTAGCTTGTTTAAGATTCCAGCTTTCGATATATCTATCTTGAGCTAAGTTACCAGGTTCAATTGAATCGAGACCAAATATAGCAATTTTCTTTCTTTTCAGCGTTGGTTGTTTCCATTTTTAATCCCATTCCAGAATGAAGCCGGGGCTTAGCGGTTAACCTTGCAACGATATCATTTTAAAAACCTTATTTACAAAAAGCCTCTATGCTCAGGTGCGCTTATTGGTTAGTAGGGGAAATCAATAAATCCGGGAAAAATATTAGCTTGATTTAAAATAATTTTGGAGGGCTTTATCTGGGGAATGTTGTACAACGGATTGATGGTATGAATTGTTGGGGATTTCGGAGCACTTTGCAAATCAAGCGAGGGAAACGTATATTTGGAAACCAAAATATGCATTTAATCACCTAATGCCCAATTATTTATCACCGCGTATTAGGTAGTGAAGTTTAATCCTTTTTTATTATTTTTAAGTTTTCGATACGTTCAAAATCTTTTAAATTCAATG
>DYSN01000163.1 GCA_020718205.1 Draconibacterium orientale | reverse complement strand
AACCAATAACACCCACCGTTTTGTCGATGTCGCGGCCATATTTGGGGTATTTTTCCCAATCGGGAACAATGGGCGAAACAGTCATGGTGGCAGCCTGGCCTGTTAATGGGCCATAACCTGCCGAAACTATACAAGCTGCACCCTGGTGCGCCAGGGAAGCCTTGTGGGGATGTCCGGTGCGGCCGGTTTTTATGCGGTAAGCTATATTCGAAGCTACCACTTTTCCTATTACGCCCGATGGCATTCCGGTACGTGGTGCTGTTGGGAATATTGGGGTTCCGTTTTTGCTTTTCATGGGTTTCGACATGCCGTGTGGAGGTGCAAAAGCAATACCGCTGGCATAAAGATTATCGTAAGCAGGGCTTTGATAAATGCTGGGCCAATCGCTGGCTTTCCATTCGTCGTAAGGCTTTCCGCTATAATCGGCATCCACACGCATCATCCCGTTGGCCACAAAAACCTTATCGGAAATGTCGGCTCCGGTTTTGTCGAAAGCTTTCATGTTGGCACCTTTGAAACCTGGAATCAACATGGCAAAATCGAATTTTTGCTCTAAATACTCTCCTTCGAGATTCTCGTAATACGCCACTCCTTTTTCTACTTTGTAAACCGCCGCACGTTTAATCCAACGAATTCCATACTCGGCCAAAACCGATTCGGTGAAAACTTTGGTGGGGGTGATATAGCCGCCGCGTTTTATGTAAGCACCACCCATTCCAAAATCGCCAAGTTCGTATTCGTTGGTAATCCAGATAATGTCGGCCATTTTCTGAAGTTTGCGTTTGTTCACTTCAAAAGCAATGTTCAGGGCGTATTCAAAAGCAGCGCCCTGACAAGTAGCCATGCCATGACCAGTGCCAATAAGGAAGGTTTGATGCTCGCCTTTTTCCATTTTTTCCAGCGATTCTTTCAGATTTTTCCAGGCATGGGCTGCGTGGTCGTAGGTACAAACAGAATTGGAGAATTTGTCGGGGCCGAGTCCTTCGGTGGCTGCAAAATTGAGTACCGGACCGGTTCCGTTTACCAGATAATCGTAGGTAATGTCTTCTTCCTGACCTTGTTTGTCAGGATCCACATATTTCACTTTCACGTAGCCCGACGATGTTTTTGCATCGCCTTCGGGGTGGATGGAGATACCCATAGCTTGTTTGTAGATGATTCCTTGCCTGTCGTAAACGGGCTTTAGTTTGAAAATCACCTGCTCGGGTTTCATGAGTCCCACGCCAACCCAAATATTGGAAGGAATCCACTGGTAATTGCTGTTCGGACTCACAACAATAACCTCATGCGAATTGTTGAGTTTTTTGCGAAGATACAGAGCCGCGGTATGTCCGGAAATCCCTGCACCTAAAACCACTACTTTTGCCATAATATATTGAAATTTTAGTTTTGTTATTCTCCTCCAAAATGTGAATGTGATGATTCATGGTCAGCGTGTTATACCAAATACAAACAATATATAGTCCAATAAATGAATTGTATAATGCCGATGCAATAGTTGTTTAGTCCAATATTTTTTGGACTATTACAGATATGCTTTCGGTATTACAAAACTATATAAATATTTATATAAATCACATTAATCGCACTAATTTATTTAAAGAGAATTTAAATAATTTTCTGAAAGGCCTGAAAAATATATGGTTTTACTTGATATTATTTTATAGGGGCAATTATTTTTAATGTCTAATATTTATTAAATCAAGGTGGTTTTTGTGTATAAATATGTAATCAACAGCATAAAAGAAGGATGAAAAATGACATGTTTTATCATTTTTGTCATCGAAAGACAAATTACTTAGTAAAAATATACCCGGGTGAAAGCAAAAAAAGAAATAAACCGCGCGAAACAAGAAAGGCTATAAATGCCAGCCACAACCCATAATTTCCCATTAGGGGTTGAAAGATGAAATACAGTGGGAAAAATACGAGTAATGTGCTTACCATCATTGAATTACGCATGGGCACAGCCTTGGTGGCTCCTATGTAAACGCCATGAGGGATAAAGGCCGAAAAACTTAGCAATGGAAGTAGTCCGACCCAGAAAAGATACGGCTCCGACGAAGTTACAATCTGTGGCAAATCGGTGAGAAGCTGCAAGATATTTCTTCCCGGAAAAAAGTAAATCAAGCTGAAGAAGGTGCTAATCAAAAGTCCCCAAAGGAAGATTTCGCCAATCAGGGGTTTTAATTTATCGATGGCTTTCTCTCCAATATTTTTTCCTACCAACGCTTCGGCTGCATTGGCAAAACCATCAATCAGGTAGGTGAAGAACATGAAAAACTGAAAAAGTAAGGTGTTTACAGCCAGAATTTCTGCACTCATCCGGGCCGAACTTGCTGTGAAAAAGGTGATAGTAACCAACAGCAGAATGGTTCGAATGAAAATATCTCGGTTCACTGTAAAAAATCTTTTTACCTGCGCCGAATCCGGAATTTGTGGCCAATCCCAATGCATCAGAGATCCTTTCATCGATTTTCTGACTAAGAGCAAACCGGTAAAAAAGCCGGAATATTGTGCTAAAACTGTTCCCAAAGCCACTCCATCCGATTTTATTCCAAAGCCATAGATAAACAGCAGGTTGAAAACCACATTCCCCACATTGATAAGCAGCGCCAGAAACAGCGGAGTTCGGGTGTCCTGCCGGCCAATAAATCAGGCCATAATGCTATAGAGCCCCAGAGTGGCGGGTGCTGCAAAGATTCTGATATGGAAGTATTTAAGCGCTTCGGCATTCACTTCGGGTTGAGCTCCAGGCAATTGAACAGCAATCTGTCCGATGGGAATTTGAAAAACAAGCAACAAAAATGCAATGGCAAATCCCAAAACAAGCGAGCGTTGAAAAGTAAGCCACATATTTTGCTGATTTTTCTCCCCAAAAGCCTGAGCCACAAAACCTGTGGTGCTCATGCGCAGGAAACCGAAACTCAGGTAAATAAAGCTGAAAATGCTGGCTCCAATGGCCACAGCGTTCAGATGAAGCTCCGAGTCCATATGTCCCATCAATGCCAAATCGACAATGCCCACCAGCGGCACCGATATATTGCTGATGATATTGGGTATAGCCAGGCGGAGAATGGGATTCTTCATGTGGCGAAATTACGGTTTTCAGCTAAGCCTTCCGATACCTTTTCCACCAAATCACAAATCCGCTGATGAGAATGAACATGGTGGCTAATCCAACGATGGGGACAAGGAGAATATAAAATCCCCCCAAAATAAAGCTGAAATAGCGTCCAGTATGAATTTCCAGTGCCAGATTCCAAAGTGAAATCCTGCTTTCTCCAATGATTTGTGGCATTTCCGGAACTTTATAACCGCTAAAAACAGGCTGCATTCCTAAATCATAATCGGTATAAAATGCCTGTCCGACTCCATTAATAACATATCCGCTGATGCTGCTGTTTTGAATGGGCGGCCCCATGGTATTCACGGGTTTATAATCCGATTGAGTCTGATAGTCCATCAATAAACCGCGCTCCGGATGCCATAAAAACAAACCCGCAAAACTTCCCACCAGATAATTTCCATTTCCCATGGTTTCAAATACATTCACCCCCATAATGCTGATGGGTGGCTGAAAATCAAAAGATTCCGGGGTTTTACTCAACTGCTCGTCCACAGAATAGGCCCACTCGTCGGTGAGTACCAGAAATCTATTATTGAGGCTGTCGTATTCCATGGCTCTCAGTTTGTCGAACCACGCGTTGGGGGTGTCTAAAATAGTGAATGGTATTTTGGAGACTTTCCCGCTGGCAATCAGAATGAGACCCGGGGGGCGAAGAAAAATTCCTGTGAGACTGGTAATCAGCAGAAAGATGATAAAAATATAGCCCAATCGGTTGTGCCAGCGAAGATTCCAGCGGTGAAATCCTTTCAAATGGTCAATATTCTTTCCTTCTCTATGGTCATTTTTCATTTTTCGGGGCATGAAAAAATAGACAATTCCGCCAACACTCAGCAGGATGAATACGAGTCCGAGCAAGTCGACGAGCAGTTTTCCCCAATGACCATAAATCTCGCCGCTGTGAATAAACCAAATGGTTTTGAATAACCCGGCTTTATTGTCATAGCCCACTGGATTTTTCAGCTGAATCTTTTGAAATGATGTGGCATTTGGCTCATCTTTCCCTTTAAAAACATGGCTTCGGCTCAAAAAGAAAAGTTCCCCATCTTTCTCTGTGATGTCCACAAAGCGCTCATCGTGTGTGTCTAACGGGATTTTTTTCCAGGATTTCGATTCCTGGTCGAATTGAAAAACCCCACGTAAACTGGCCAAATACAAATTTCCAGCTTCTGACTCATGAACGCAGAATATTTTCCGGTTGTCCATTCCTTTGGGAAGTCCGGCGGAGAAATCACGCAGATTTTTCAGGTGGTCGTTGGCCAGCCAAATTCCCATGTTTCCATAGAGGATGATGCTGTCGTGACCAATTTTTTCGCTCCCCCGTAAAGCACCCAGATTCCAGTTATGGTAGGAGTAGCTTTTGGGGAATAAATGCCGGCTCACATTGCTTCCAGCCAATAAATCCCTGTGATTGAGCACAATGCCCGAAAGGGAATAGATAATGAGAAAGAAGGAGAAAACGAGCCCCAGCCACTTATGATATTTCTTAAAAAACCGCAACATGATTTGTGTTTTATTTGCGGTGCAAAATTAATAAATTTAATAGGTATTTAAATACCTAATTATAATGAATTGTTAGAAGAATATTTTTTTTGATTGGATGGGATTGGGGAGGGAATGAAAGTTATAACTTGAATTATTGTAAAAGTTTTTATTAAATTCGCCATAAAAAATGCCGGAAATAAGTAGATTCTTTGGGATAATAATTGCGATGTATGTTAAAGATCATTTTCCTCCACACTTTCATGCAAGATATGGTGATTTTTTTGGTTTGTTTAGTATAGAAACCGGAGATTTAATTGAAGGGAATATGCCGCGTAGAGCTATCCGGTTAATTCAAGATTGGACTGAATTGCATCGTGTTGAATTGTTGGATAATTGGTTTCAAAGCCAAAAAGATAACCCTGAATTTCATAAAATTGCACCTTTAGAATAAGCGAAATAGATATGTTACATCTAATCAAACAAATAAAAAAAGCGGAGCCTTTCAGGATTGATGTTTTGTTCAATACTGGGGAAGTAAAAACTATTGAT
>DYSN01000057.1 GCA_020718205.1 Draconibacterium orientale | reverse complement strand
AACCAGTCGGTACCTTCAACACAACCCAACATAGGATCCATAGGTGCATTATCTCCACCACCTAAATCGCATTTAACGTCGGCCCAATCGCCTGCCAATTGCACATAAAGAATATTGGGGTTGGCATCGTAGGAGCTTTGAACCAGAGTTTTTACATTGGTGCCCACTTCTACCACTTCTTTAAAAACATTGAAACCTTTTTCTTTTTTCCAGTCGATGAAAGGCTGCATGGCTTCTTCGTCTCTTTCGGTACAAATAACCAGGATATCGCCATAGTTGCCCACGGTGAGTGCTTCTTTGGTATATTCGGCATAGTTTACAAAAATGCTTTTATACATGGCATCCATTTCGCGTAAAACCACATCGGAGGTTCTTGTTTTGGGATTGATAACCGCGGTTTGGTTATCGTTTACACTTACGTCAACCTGAGTATAAACACGCACAATGTTTTGAGCAGCATTGTATTGGAAAGGATAAACTTTCACGTTGGTACCTCTCACATCGCGAAGAATAAAAGGCTCTTCGGCGGTGGCTATTGATTTTGGGTACCAGGCGTCAACTACCGATGCAGGATCGATTTCGTAAGGAATGGTGGTTGGATCCTGATTTCTGTAAATCACTCCGCGTGATGGCAACAGGGGATATTGCAATTGAATATCCACATATTGGCTTCCAATCACGTCAACGCTCACGTTTTTATCGTTGGAGATTTGAACGGAGCTGTTGAGATAAGGCAGTTGGGCCCATCCCTTTTTGGAGGTGGTTACGTTGTGACCAAAAACAATGGTGCTAAATGTTTGGCCATTGATAGAGACTTCGTCAATATGGAAATCACCCAGAGTGAAAACCAGCTGACGATCGCTGTTGGTGGTTTGTGAATACTTCACCTGAAAGGCTTCGGAAGCTAAGGAGCTAAATCCCAGCATAAGAGCCACAGCAAAGAGTAAAAACTTTCTCATGATGTTTTATTTGTGTTTGAAAAAAAATTTCAAAAGTAGGTGCAAGTATACTAAATATTTATGTTTGAAACGGTTAAAAATCAATTCTTTTGTTTAAGAAACCCACCTAATTGTTCAGGTATTTTAAACTATGGATTTGAGTTTCTGATACGACTTGAAAAATCACTATCCGGTTGCTCGAATGGGGGATAAAAATTTCAATTTCTGTTTGGGGATTTGGTGCTAATTCTTCGTACAAAACGCGGCCCGATAAATCGAAGACTTTCAGGGATTTGATGGTTTCATTTGCAGTTGATTTCAATTTTAGAATATAATTATCCCCCTGATTTAAAACAATATATGGAAATTTTTCTGCTTGAGATTCCGCATTCTCCAGCCCATCGCACAAGTCGACAATAGCGGGTTGAATCAAAGTGTCGGAGCAGCCGGTTTCGGCATTTTGCCAGGCAAAGTAAACCGGAAAGTTTCCCGGGCCGGAAACCTGCGGGTGGAAATAGCCTGTATCGACAAACAAGCCAAAGTAGTTACCGCCCATGGGTTGACCTTCGGTGAGTTCATAAGCTGGGTCATAGATGCAAAAACCTGGCAAAGCTCCGAAGGTGATGACTGGAAGTGGCTGAACGTGAATATAATCGTCGATAAAATTGGTATCGGAACTCACCGAGTTGATAACAATAAGTTTTACCGAAAAAGCTCCTTCGGCATTGTATTTTATCAGCGGTTGAAAGTCGGAGGATTGCTCGGGTGTTCCACCCTCGAAAAACCATTGTACCGATTCCACATCGCCGGTGCTCAGATTTTGAAAATCAACGAGGTCTTTTCGGCAAACCAAAGTGTCGGCCACCTGAAAAAAAGCATGAACCGGAAGTGGAGAAAATTCGGTGATGGCAATGGTATGGCATTGTAGAATTTCTTTGGTGTCGTTGTTTTGTAAAAAAGCTAATAGCATCATATTCTGGGGATTCCAGGTTTCGGAGAAGATGAAATTTTCCTGAAGCCACAAATTGTTCGATTGCGAAAAATCGAGCATGGTTCCGTTGCCATTGGGCGACATGGCTCGTTCCACCTCGTGGAGTACGTTGAGCCCCTGCCAGTTATAGTAAATATCTGATTCCACCACCGCCAAATGAAGGAAAATATTATCATCGTCGAATGCGGCTACTTTGTTCACCGAAATCTGGGTTTTAAGGGTATCATCGGCAAAATAGCCATCGGCCGAAATAGTGAAAAAAGAGGGGGTGTTGAATGACAGGTTATAGGCCGACAGGTAATTCTCGTAGCTTCCTGGTGTGATGTTTTGGCCACCAACTACAGGATAGGGCAAGCTCTGTATTCCATAAAACGAAGCCCGCTGATTGGCGTATTGATTGGCAAATGGATCGTTGAGATGATAATTGAGCACACAGATTTCCAATCCGTTGGCTTTCATTTGGTCGATAATCTGAACCTCGTTGGCACAACCCGAACTCCAGGTGGCTGTTCCCATTTCCACCAGAACCTTCTCCATAGTAACCTGACTTTGAGCTTGATAAAAAAGGAAAACAAAAAAAATAAGCAACAAATTTTTTATCATAACAAATTTGATTTCATAGGAATGATGAAACGGCCTTGAGGAGAGATTAAGTGAGTTTGTTGTGTAAGCAAAACATGGATGTTTCATGGAATCAGCCCCAATAAAGAAGGCAAAAATAAGTAAAAAGCCTGCAAATGGACAAATTACATAAAGGTGCCGCAGATTTTTAATAAAAGATTTGGCGCAATTCTTGCTTTAAAATCTTTTAACATACAGAGTTACCTTGTCTGGCTTATATTTGCATGAATGATGAAGCTTTAAAATCGGCGGGATTTTAGCCAGGCATTTTGAAAACTGATTTCAATAAACAAGAAACAACGATGAAAACAACCATACTATTAATCATACTGGCAGTTTTTGGGCTGAAGGTTTCGGCTCAGACTCCATTGACCGAGGCGGTAGATTTTACAGCCAAAGATGTTCATGGGAACACCCATCATCTATTTCAGATTTTAGATGAGGGTAACCAATATGTTCTCATCGATTTTTTCAGTGTCACTTGCGGGTCTTGTCAGGTTTTAGCCCCGAAAATGGATAGCGTTTACCGTTATTTTGGCGAGAACAATCTGGACTTATTTGTGTTGGCAATCGATCAGACTTTCAATAATGCTGCGGTTTTGGAATTTGAAGAGGAATATGGCACTCACTATCCGGCCATCAGCGGAATTGACGGTGGTGGAGGACAGATTTTCGAGAATTATCAGATTCCTTATTATCCTTCGCTGGTACTTATTGCCCCCAATCACGAAATAGTGGAACAGGCCATTCCTATACCCACATCCGCACAACAGCTGATTAATCTGATGGAAAGTTATGGAATGCAAGGCGTTGGTATTCAGGAAGAAAAAGCGTTGTTAAAATTTAATCTTTCACCCAATCCTGTTTGTAGTTTTCTTAACATTAAAACCCCTGATAACAAGCCTTCATCTGAGATTGTAGTGTATTCCATCACAGGAGAAAAGATTTTGAGCGAATCAGTTTCCTCAAAAAACCAAAGCTCCTTCACATTGAATGTAGAGGAGCTTCGTCAAGGGATGTATCTGGTTTCAGTGATTTATAAATCGGGCGAAAGATTCTCGAGTACTTTCGTTAAGAATTAGTCGTTCACCAAATTTCTTCAGGCTTTTCTAATATCCTGAAAGCAAGGTTCTCAGTGTTTCAAATTTGTTTTGATAATCCTGCATGGATCTTCTGATGACTTCCTGAGCTTCTTCCGTGCCATAGGTATGGGTTATTTCCACCTGCGATTTTTCCTTACCGGGCATATCTTTGTAGGTGAGGAAATAGTGTTTCAGGCGTTCGATAATTAAAGGTGGCGCTTCATGAATATCTTTAAAATCGCCATAAACCACATCGCCATCCAGAACAGCAATAATTTTATCGTCGGCTTCGTCGCCATCCAGCATTCTGAATCCGCCAATGGGTCGTGCTCTTACCAGAATATCGCCATGGGTAATTTCTTTTTCGGTGAGAACGCAAACGTCGATGGGGTCGCCGTCGCCCACAATGCCTTTTCGGTCGGTCATTTTCTTACAGAATTCGGCCACATTTTCGGCGGAATAGGTTTGAGGAATGAAGCCATAAAGTGCTGGAACTGTGTTGCTATATTTGGCGGGGCGATCGATGCGGAGATAGCCCGATTCCTTATCCACTTCGTACTTTACGGTATCGGTTGGCACCATTTCGATGTAGCAATTTAATACTGCCGGAGCTCTGTCGCCCACATCCACACCGTGCCAGGGGTGCGATTTATATCTTAATCCCATGAGTTTGCCAATGGGGTCCATTAATGAATTTGCCATAATCAGAAAATTTTTGAGGTATTACGTGAAATTTGGTTTAGAGTTTCAAAGGTAGTGGATAATTAGGGAAGAAACACTGTGTTGCGAAAAATCTCATGAAAATAAAATCTATTAAAAATCAGGGTTTTAGTACTTTGATTCGGTATTTTCCATTGGTAAGGTTTTGTTTTTTCCGCGAAAATATTTTCATGACCGTTCCGGTGACAACGATGCCCGATGCTATCCAGAAATTCCGGCTCGAAACGACGCTTTTATGCCTGTAGCCGCCATTGAGAAGATCGAGTGAAATGTACATGATGCCACCGCCCATGAGTGCAGTTCCAAAAATATTGAGCAACTTGGTGGATTTATAAACAGCTTCAATATTCTCATAATCAATAGTGTTAACATAATCAATAACCATAGATGAGTCGGAAATGAGATTGATGGGTCCCGATATTTTTAGGCCGTCTTTGGTTTTAATCTGGATATGGTCGCCGGCAAAATAGATTTGGCGGTTAATAGTTCCGGGTTTTTCCACCACCAGCATGGTTTGTGCCCAAAGTGGTGAGGCTGTAAAAATGAGCAAAATGTATAAAACGATTCTCATGATGCTGAATTAGAGTACAAATATGCAGAATCTTGGCCAATGATGATAAAAATCAATGAGCAATACTTGATTATTTAATGATTTTTAATTTCTTAACTTTGTGCAATGATCGAATCTTTTACCACCGATGCCATTTGGATAAGCATTGCATTCCTTGCGGGCTATTTGGCCAAACGGGTGCATTTGCCTCCGCTCATTGGTTTTTTGGCCACGGGGTTTTTTCTGAATTTCATGGGCATCTCCGAAGGAAATATTGCCATTCAGGTACTTTCGGAAATAGGGGTCATGTTGCTTCTTTTTATTATTGGGCTCAAGATTGAGATTAAATCGTTGCTGCAGAAGGAGATATGGGCAAGCGCATCGATTCATGCGGTGATTACCACTTTGTTTTTTGCCACCTTAATAACCCTTGCCACCACCCTGGGTTTGGCAGGATTCACTGCCATTTCGTTCAAAACGGCGTTAATTATAGGATTTGTGTTGAGCTTTAGCAGCACTGTTTTTACCATTAAAATTCTGGAAGAACGGGGCGAAGTCAACTCTTTCCACGGTAAAATTGCCATCGGAATTTTGGTGACTCAGGATATTTTTGCGGTTATTTTTCTCACAGCCACCAAAGGCGAATGGCCGAGTATATTGGCTCTGGGTTTGCCATTCTATTTATGGAGCTTTCGGTGGATATTTTTCAGATTACTCAAATCTATCGACCACGGAGAATTGCTCACTCTTTTCGGTTTTTTCGCCGCCTTTGTGGTGGGGGCCATGAGTTTTGAAGTGGTTGGACTTAAAGGCGATTTGGGAGCTTTGGTTATTGGGATTTTGCTGGGCAATCACAAACGGGCCAAGGAGCTTTCGGTTCATATGGGCGGGTTTAAGGACTTTTTCCTCATTGCCTTCTTCTTCGAAATTGGACTTTCCGGCCTTCCCGACTGGGGAACTCTATTGATGGCGCTGGTTTTGGTGGTTCTCGTTGTTTTTAAAACCGGGTTGTTCATGTATCTCTTTACACGATTCAATCTCCGTGCACGAACCTCCTTGCTGAGTAGTTTCAGCTTGTCGACCTACAGCGAATTCGGTTTGATTGTGGCTGCTTTGGGTGTTCATGCCGGATGGATGGACAGCCAATGGCTTGTGGCTATTGCTTTGGCGCTCAGTTTCTCCTTTCTGATGGCTTCGCCAATTAACCACAGGGCACGCGAAATATACAACCGCCACAAAGCAACACTTATGCGGATGAATACCATTAGAATACATCCCGACGATGAGCCTTCAAATCTTGGCGATGCTGAGTATTTGGTTTGTGGTGTGGGAAGAATTGGCCGAATGGTTTACAGGCAACTACTGGCCGAGCATCCCGGAAAAGTAATCAGCATAGATTATAGCAAGAGTATGGTAGAGAATGCGCAGTCGCAGGGAAAAAACGTGATTTGGGGCGACGTGACCGACAGTAATTTTTGGCAAAACGTGGATTTGAGCGAGATAAAAATGATTTTTCTAGCCTTCACCAACCACAAATCGAACCTGAATACCAGCATGGAACTCAATAAAATAGATCATTCGCACATAAAGATTGGTACTGTTTGCGAGTATCGTGATCAGGCCAGGGAACTGCACGAGAATGGAGTAGATTTTATCTATAACTATCGGGAGCAGGTGGGTAAGGAGTTTGCCAAAGAGTTTATGCTTTATCACCATGCCGAAGAAGCCAGAACAGAAGAATTGAGTTAGTTTTTGCAGATTCGATTGTCAACCTGAAACCAGAATTATTTCACCAGATTTCGTATGGCAACCCACTGTTTCAGCATTTCGCGGGCATCGGTGGCAGGATAACCTAAAACTGTTTTTCCGGCGGGAACATCGTTCATTACGCCAGAGCCCGCTCCAACTATCGCACCGCTGTGTATGGTGGTATGGTCTTTAATGCTGGCACTTCCGCCAATAATAACGCCATCGCCCAGGGTAACAGAACCAGCCAGTCCGCTATTTCCGGCCATAATGCAAAAGCGGCCCAATATGCAGTTATGTGCTATTTGTACCAGATTGTCGATTTTGCAGCCATCGCCCAGAATGGTTGAGCTGAATTTTCCTCTGTCCACGCACGAATTGGCGCCTATTTCCACATAGTTACCTATCACCACATTGCCAATTTGTGGAATTTTTTTCAAGCCCCGGCCGTCTTCGCTCGGGCGGTATCCGAAACCATCGGCGCCAATGCTCACATTGGTGTGAAAGATGCAGTAAGCACCAATTTCTGTTCTTTCGCGAATGACGGTTCCCGACCAAACCACGGTGTTGGCACCAATCACGGTCTCATCAAAAATGGTGACATTGGGGTATAGAATTACGCCATCGGCCAAAACCACATGGGCGCCAATATAGCAATGAGCACCAATTTTGCAGTTTTTGCCAATTGTAGCGGAAGGATGAATTACTGCCGAAGGATGAATATCCTCGCTAAATGGCGGCGGTCCCGGATCGAATATTTCCAAAACTTTAGCCATGGCCAAATCGGCATTTTTCACTTTTATTAAAGCCCTGTTGGGGTAGGTTTCGGCCTTAATATGCTCACTCACAATGGCTATACTCGCTTTTGAATCATCCCACTGTTTTACAAATTGTTTGTTTCCAATAAAACTGATATGGCTTGGTGTAGCTTTCGAAAGCTGTTCGGGGCCTGTTATTTCCTGGTCGGTGCTGCCAATGAGTTCTCCCTGAAGATACTCGGTTAGCTCCTTTGCTGAGAATTTTTTCATAGTTTAAAGCATTTGATTTGCATTTAAAAACTCAATATTTGCAAGAGGAGAGAGTGGGGCTGACCGATTGCAGAAGTTGTATTGGCCCGATTGAAACTATGCGGATTTCACGAAGCTTAACAATGGAAAAAAATCATTGGCAAAGCCAAAACCGGGCAAATCAGTTTTTCAACAAATCTATAAAAAAGGCAATTGCTAAACAGTTTTTTGTTTTTCGGCAGAACTCTGTAGTAAATAAAAAGTTATCAATATGAAAATCAGAATTTTATTCAATTTCTGATTTGTGGTTGAAGATCCCGAAAAAATACAATTCATCCATTTCGGGGGTAGAAAAATTCGTTTTGTTCACCAATTTACAACTCCAGTAACCGGCTCATGGGGTCTTTTCCGTTGAAGAGCATCTTCTCGGGCGATTCCAGCAGTTCCTTCACCTTCACCAAAAAGCCAACACTTTCGCGTCCGTCGATAATACGGTGGTCGTAGCTTAAAGCCACGTACATGATGGGGTGAATTTCCACTTTTCCGTTAACGGCTATGGGGCGCTCCACAATATTGTGCATGCCCAGAATGGCCGATTGGGGCGGGTTGATGATGGGAGTGGAGAGCATGGAGCCAAAAACGCCACCATTGGTTATGGTGAAAGTTCCACTGGTCATATCGTCGAGGGTGAGTTTGCCTTCGCGGGCTTTGATGGCTAAGTTTTTTATTTCGTTTTCGATTTTGGCTAAGCTCATGGTTTCTGCATTTCGCAACACCGGAACCACAAGTCCTTTGGGCGAACTCACTGCAATGCTGATGTCGGCATAGTTGTAGGTAACGATTTCTTCTCCATCGATCATGGAATTAATCTGAGGAAACTGACTTAGGGCAATTGTGCAGGCTTTGGTAAAAAACGACATAAAACCCAGCCCAACGCCATGTTGTTCCTTGAAAATATCCTTGTATTTTTTCCTGATTTCGAAAATTGGGGTCATATTCACCTCGTTGAAAGTGGTGAGCATGGCGGTCTCGTTCTTCACGCTCACTAAGCGTTGCGCCAGTTTTTTACGCAACATGCTCATTTTTTGCGATTTGGAATCGCGACTTCCCCCCCGGCTTTCACTGTTTTTTGGAGCGGCAGAAGTCTGAGGCGCTGTTCCACGGTTTTTCAGGAAAAACTCCACATCTTTCACGCCCACTCTCAACGACTTGTAGAACGATTCCAGCTCAGCGGTGCTGATATTCTGTTCATCCATGAGTTTTCGGGCCAGTGGTGAAACCTTAAAATCGGCGGGTTCCTGTTCCATTGCTTTTACCGGCTCCGGAGTTTTAGCTGCGGGTGCAGATTTGGGTTCTTCCACAGGCGTTGGTTTGGGCGCAGGAGCAGTGGCAACTGGTGTAGATACTGCTGCTTTTTCTACCACAAAATCGGTGTTGATTCTGGCCACTACGGTTCCTATTTCCACTGTTTCGCCAGCTTCAACCACTATTTCTATCTGTCCATCGGCTTCGGCGCTAATACTTAGGGTGGCTTTGTCGGAGTCCACTTCCACAATTTCCATTCCTTTGGTTACTCCACTGCCATTTTCCACCAGCCAATTGGCAATTTGTACTTCGTTGATGGATTCTCCCGGGCTGGGAACTGTTATTTCAATTATCATTTTTCAATATTTTTAAGTCATTTGGCGGGAAAGTCTCCCATATTTCATCAAAAATCTTTTATTTGTTTGCTTCAATTTCAGCCATTACCGATCTCCAGTTATTGCCAATACAAGCCATTTTGCAATCGGTGCCAATTCTGTGACAATCGGTGCATTCTTCGAAGAGTTTATCGATAATTTTCCTTTGCTGCATCTGGTGGAATTTGCTGCTACCTGTGGCAGGGCTTCCTGTGGCAGGTCGGGAAATGATGTGCAGATTCAGGCTCGAAAGTTCATTACGCAGGAAAGGCCAGGCTCCCATATTGAAGGGCTCTTCCTGAACCCACACAAAATAATCGGCCTTATGATATTTGGCTTGTAGGTTGCGGAGCTGAACATGAGAAAATGGATAAACCTGCTCAATTCTGATAATGGCAATATGGTCGGCATGGGGTAATCTGTTCTTTTCCTCCAGCAAATCGTAGTAAATCTTGCCTGTGCAGAAAGCCAGTCGGGTTATTTTTTCGGGGTCGGCAGCGTTATCGTCGATGATTTCTTTAAAACCACCTGTGGTGAAATCGCTCACCGGCGAAAGAGCCAACGGATGACGCAACAGACTTTTGGGGGTAAAGATGATGAGTGGTTTGCGGAACTCGCGTTTCACCTGACGACGCAAAACATGAAAAATATTGGCCGGAGTGGAGCAGTTTACGATTTGCATATTGTTGTCGGCGCAAAGTGTTAAATAGCGTTCCATGCGGGCACTGGAGTGCTCGGGGCCTTGTCCTTCGTAGCCGTGAGGCAGAAGAACCACCAAATCGTTCATCACTTTCCATTTGTCTTCGGCGCTGCTGATGAACTGGTCGAAGATGATTTGGGCTCCATTGCTGAAATCGCCAAACTGAGCTTCCCAGATGGTGAGGTCGTTGGGTGAGGCTAAGGCGTATCCATACTCAAATCCCAAAACCCCGTATTCCGAAAGCAGGGAATTGAAAATAGAGAATTTAGCCTGGTTCGCGCTCACGTGATCGAGCGGAGTATAGGTTTCGTCGCTGTCTTCGAGGGTAAAAACCGCATGACGGTGGGAGAACGTGCCGCGCTCCACATCTTGTCCGCTGATGCGCACCGGATATCCCTCGAGGAGGAGAGTTCCGTAGGCCAGCAATTCGCCCATGGCCCAATCGAGCATCTGGTCTTTGAAAAGCATGTCTTCGCGGGTTTTCTGTAGTCTCACAATTTTGCGAAAAAGTCTGATTCCTTCGGGTACTTCGGTAATTTTTTTACCCACCATTTGCAAGGTTTCAAGATCCACAAATGAATCGGGGGAGAAATTAAAATCGCGGTTTTCGGCTTTTTTAATCCCCTGCCATTCGGCATCGAGAAAATTGCTGATATGTCCGCGGGTAATTTCTTTAGCCTGAATTAAGCAATCTTCCAGATGTTGCTCAAAACCAGACTCCATATGGTCTATTTTTTCCTGGCTCAGCGTATTTTCGTTCACGAGAAGCTGGGCATAAATCTGACGTGGATCGGGATGTTTTTCAATGGCATTGTAGAGAATGGGCTGGGTAAAACGGGGTTCGTCGCCTTCATTGTGGCCATAGCGACGGTAGCAAAGCAGATCGATGAACACATCTTTTTTAAATTTCTGACGAAACTCCAAAGCCAGCTGAACGGTGTAGACTACGGCTTCCACATCGTCGCCATTCACGTGGAATATGGGCGACTGAATGGTTTTTCCCACATCGGTGCAATAGGTGGAGGTTCGTGCGTCGAGATAGTTGGTTGTAAATCCCACCTGATTATTGATTACCAAATGGATGGTGCCACCGGTTCGGTAGCCTTTGAGCTCCGACATCTGAATCACTTCGTAAACAACGCCTTGTCCTGCAATACTGGCATCACCGTGAATGAGAATGGGGGTGATTGTGTCTTCGCTGATGTCGCTGTTGGAATCGTCGATGCGGGCGCGGGTCATGCCTTCCACCACGGGATTCACCGCTTCGAGGTGCGAAGGGTTGGGAGAAAGCGTGAGCCGCACAGGTTGGCCTTTGGTGGTTTCCCGCTCTGATGTGTAGCCCAGATGGTATTTCACATCGCCCAGCAAAGTTTCATCGTCGTAAACATTGCCAGCAAACTCGCTAAAAATATTGTGATAGGGTTTTTGCATGATGTTGGCCAGCACGTTCAAACGACCGCGGTGGGCCATTCCCATCATAAGCTCTTTAATTCCCATTCCTGATCCGTATTCAATCACCGATTCCAAAGCAGGAATCAGTGCTTCGGCACCTTCGAGGGAAAAGCGTTTCTGTCCGGGAAATTTTTTATGGATAAACTTCTCGAAACCCACGGCCTGAGTGAGTTTATAAAGCATACGTTGTTTGGCTTCTTTGGTGAAATTGGGGGTGTTTTTAACCTTTTCCATTTTTTCCTTGAGCCAGGCCACCTGCTCTGTGCTTCGGATAAAAACATATTCCACCGCCACCGAGCCGCAATAGGTTTGGTCGAGATGGGCAATGATGTCCTTGAGTTTGGCGGCTCCCAATCCCAGTTTATTTCCGGCCTGAAATACATGTTCCAGGTCTTTGTCCGTCAGACCGTAATTCTTGAAATCGAGATTTGGCGAGTATTGACGGCGTTTTCGAACAGGATTGGTTTTGGTGAACAGGTGTCCGCGTTTTCGATAGTCCTCAATCAGGTTAATAACTTTATACTCCGATGCCGAAACAGTGTCATCCTGAGTGTAGTTTTTGCGGCTGAATTCAAATCCTTCAAAAAATTGTCGCCAGCCAGATTCCACTGATGCGGGATCGCTCAAATATTTTTGATATAATTCTTCAATAAACGAAGGGTCGTTGTTTAAATAAGAATGTTTTTCCATTTAAGAGTTTTATGCTTTCTTTTTCACCAAGTGCTTTGGATCAAATATTTAGTTAAAAATATACGAAAAAATATTTAGAATGGTTTTAAATAAACAAAATTAGAAAAATCATTGAAGGATTAGGCTTTTGGCCATTTTTTTATGGATTTTTTTATGAATGAAGCAATCCTATTCAAAATATGGCAAATGCTTTATGAGGTTACTCTGGCGTAAAAATGCTCTTTTAGGGGGACAACAGCTTCCAATCAAGTAAAAAAAAACGGGTAAGGTTCAGTATGATTGGTAATTATAAGCTATGGGTAAGTTTATTCAGGTGAGAGTCACCGCTGCTTTTATTCATTTTGCTGCATGAAATCATCAAAATCGCTGGGAGGAAGTTTTATCAAATCGTGAAAAACAAAAACCTGAGCTTGTTTTACCGTTTCGCCGTTGCGAACTATTGAAATGGTATCGAGGGCGGTAATATCTCTGAAGTATTGACGGGCAAATTCGGGCGAAAAGCTATCGTTGTCGAAATTGATATACCAGGCATCCATGCCCGGATAGAATCCTCCGCGTTCCTGGTTCATCCAGGCATACTTATGAATCTGATCCAGACTTCCCCAGCCCAGAACACAGGTTTTGTTGGGGCGGGCCAAATAATAGTCCAAATGGGCTGCCGGAAACCACCGATGGCTGATGATGGGTGCGTTTTTCTGAATATCATGCACTTGTTCCGCTTTTTCTTTGATGGCTTTAAAGGGTTTTTTCAATTGTCGCCAGCCATACATATCGAGGGTTATATCGGTTCCGATGATTTTTTTCAAGTCAATAATTCCATATTTAATTTGGGCAAAACCCAATACAATCACCAGTCCAAGCACGGTTAACGAGCCCACCAGAAAACGGGGGAAAAGACGTGGATGATTTTCGCGTTTCATACTCAGGAAAGCGGCCCCAATCACCATAAGGCCGATATAGGCGGGGCCTGTCCAGTGGGGAAGGGTTTTTTTGAACAGCGAGAAAAACAGAAATACCAGAATTAGCGGGATGGATTGAAAAAGCAGGAAATGGAATTTTCGTTTTTCCACAAAATTATAATGATGCCGCAACCCGTAAACTACTGCAATCCAGATTAAAACATACACCACCGGATTTTGGTAAAAAAGCTGCCCAACGAGCTCTGTCCCCAGCAGGTCGAATCTCAGGCCATTCTCTGTAAGTCCGACCCTGTCGCTGTGAAAGGTGAAACTGATAAAATGGTTTTTCATATTCCAGATGAGCACGGGCAAAAACACAAGAAAACTAATGATGGCTGAGAAATACAGGCTTGTGCTTTTGAACCAGTTTCGGTTGTAGAACAGTAGATACAACAACAATCCGGGCCACAGAAAAACCGAAGTATATTTCGACAGCATGGCCAAACCAATCACCAAACCCAGCAGTAAAAACCTGCGCTTATTCGACTTCACCCTATCGCGGTCGGGAAGAATATCGGCCATGAGATACAAGGCCAAAACCCAGAAAAACACCTGCGGCGAGTCGGGCATGATAAACAATCCGGCAATTATGGAAGTGTAGATAGATGATGTATAGAGAATGGCGGCATACCATCCGGTTCTTTCGTTTTTGATGCGGCTCCCCAGTTCATACATAAGCCAGGTGCTCAGGGCAGCGAAGATGATGGCGGGAGCCCGCATAAACGGGGGTGAATACATATAAAGCCCCAGCGAAAACCATCTGATAACCCAGCCCACCATGGGCGGATGGTCGAAATGGCTCCAGTCGGGTTCCTGAGCATAGGTGTGGTAATATACTTCGTCGTTTCCCAGATCTAACGTAAGCGCCAGAAATATCCGCACTGCTGTGCTTATGGAGATAAGCCAGACTAAGGGATAATATTTGGCGGGGATAGAGAAACGCATTAGTTAAAGCTGATGAGATAAATATCGAAAACAAGTACCGAATTGGCCGGAATGTCGCCTGTGCCTGAGCTTCCATAGCCTAAAGTGCTCGGAATAATAAGCTTTCCTTTTCCCTGAAGCTTGAAAAGGGGAATGCCCTCCTGCCAGCCTTCAATCACTGTTTGAAGAGCAAAAGTGGCTGTTCCGCGGTCAAATTCAGTACCATCGAGCAACCTGCCCACATACTTAACGGTAACTGTGCTGTTGATATTGGGCGAAGTTCCTGTTCCTGGTTCGGTGATGATATAATGCAACCCCGAAGCAGTTTTTTGAGCTGTTAATCCGTTGTCGGACAAATACTTCTCAATTTTTTCAACGTCTATGGCCAATTGCTCCGATGTACTCACCGATTCTTCTTTATTGCACGATGCAAACCCCAAAAGCAAAAAACCGAAAACGATGATGATTCCTTTTTTCATATTCGCAATATTTTAAACAAAGATAATGATTAAACAGGATGAACCATAGAAGCAGTCTAATTGTCCAGCTCAGCGGTATCTTCCACGTCGATGGAAACTAAAAAGTCGATGCTTTTTTGAATTTCATCGTGCATCAATGTATCGTTTTCCACAAATTTAACTGCCTTACGGTAAGCTGAAACAAAGTCTTCGACCACGGGGCTCGATTTGGCCGGGCGACGGAATTCCAGAGCCTGTGCGGCATTCATGAGCTCAATGGCCAAAACTGTCAGTGTATTTTCAACAATTCTATATGTTTTGGTTGCTGCATTAGCTCCCATACTCACATGGTCTTCCTGGCCTTGCGACGACGAAATGCTGTCGCTGCTTGCGGGCATGGTGTATTGCTTGCTTTGGCTTACAATAGAAGCCGCAGTGTATTGGGGAATCATAAGGCCCGAATTGAGACCCGGATTGGCCACTAAAAAGCTGGGTAAATCGCGTTGACCCGAAATAAGTTTATAGATGCGGCGCTCCGAAATATTCCCCAATTCGGCCAATGCCAATCCCAAAGTATCTAAGGCCAAAGCCAGGGGCTGACCATGAAAATTGCCTGCGGAGATAATTAAATCTTCGTCGGGGAAAATATTGGGATTGTCGGTGGCGCTGTTGATTTCGGTTTCCACAACCCGTGTCACATAGTCCAGAGCATCTTTGGTGGCGCCATGAACCTGCGGAATGCAGCGAAAACTATACGGATCCTGAACATGGGTTTTGGCTCGGGTAATGAGCTCGCTGCCTTCGAGAATATCGCGGATATTTTGGGCAGTGTCTATTTGTCCTTTGTGGGGACGTATTTCGTGAACTCTCGGGTGAAATGGTTCAATGCGGCCATCGTAGGCATCGAGCGAAATTGCTCCAATGAAGTCGGCCAGATAGCTGATTTTTTGCGCCTGAATCAACTCGTAAACCGCATAGGCGCTCATGAACTGGGTTCCGTTGAGCAGTGCAAGCCCTTCTTTCGACTGCAATTCGATGGGTTGCCAGTTGAAGACTGCATTTACTTCGGCAGCTTCTTTCACTTCGTTTTTATAAATCACTTTTCCCATCCCCAGCAGCGGGAGGCTCAAATGAGCCAATGGGGATAAATCGCCCGAGGCCCCCAGACTTCCCTGTTGGTAAACCAAAGGATAAATCTGATGATTGTAAAAATCGATAAGTCGTTGAACAGTAACCAGCTGAATCCCGCTGTATCCATAGGAAAGGGATTGTATCTTAAGGAAAATCATGATTTTAACAATTTCCTGAGGAACCCATTCGCCGGTGCCACAAGCATGCGACATCACTAAGTTTTTCTGAAGTTTCCCAAGGTCTTCGTTGGAGATGGAGTGTTTATAGAGTGAGCCAAAACCAGTGTTTATTCCATAGATGGGCTCGCTTTGGGTTTTCATTTTTTCGTCGAGATAGTTGCGACATTTTAAGATGTTTTGTTTAGATTCTTCCGATAATTCCAAGGTAAAATCACCGTTGATAATGGCTTTTAAAGAATTGATATCCAATGGTTTGCCCGAAATATAATGTGTGTTCATTGTTTTTGTTTTTAAGTTAAAAATCTTATTAATTCATTTATTATCAAATTATTCAGAATCGTGCCCTGTAGACAAATGTAGGTATCTACAGGCCAGATTTTTAACAGAGCGATTTTCTGTTCACACTTATTTTAAATTTCAGCAACCAGAACATAGAACAATTATTGAGTGAATGATTGGATGAACTCTTGCATCGACATGGTTTTCTGTTCGCCAGTTGTCATATTTTTTACTGCGATATGCCCATTTTTCATTTCTTCATCTCCAGCCACAATCACAAAAGGAATTTTTTTATCGTCGGCATATTTCATCTGTTTTTTCATTTTGGCATTTTCGGGATAAAGCTCCGAATTGATGCCTGCATTGCGAAGCTCACGGAGAAGTCCCAGACAGTACAACTCTTCATCGCCCCCAAAGTTCACCAGCAAAACTGTAACATCGTCGTTGGTGGTTGAAGGAAAGGCATTGGTTTCGTGCAATACATCGTAGATTCGGTCGGCTCCAAACGAAATTCCCACCCCACTCACATCGGGCATTCCAAATATTCCGGTTAAATTATCGTAACGGCCACCGCCAGTGATGCTCCCTATTTGAACCTGAGCTGCTTTCACTTCGAAAATGGTTCCGGTATAATAATTGAGTCCGCGGGCGAGTGTTAAATCCAGTTCTACTTCGTTGTTAACTTTCAGGTGTTCGAGATAGCGTAAGATGGTGTTCATTTCGTCGAGTCCCTGAAGTCCGGTGGTGGAGGTTTCAAGGATGGTTTTTAGCTGGACGAGTTTGTAGGAATTGGAACCCTGAAGCAGAATGATGGGTTGAAGTTTTTCTATGGCTTCGGCAGAAATTCCTTTTTCGAGCATTTCGCGGTTCACGCCTTCCAGACCTATTTTGTCGAGCTTGTCGATGGCCACGGTGATATCGACTATTTTATCGGCTTCGCCCACAAATTCGGCTATTCCGCTGAGAATTTTCCGGTTATTTAACTTAATGATTACGCTGATATTCAGCTCGCTAAACACATCGTCGATCATTTGCACCAACTCCACTTCGTTCAGGAGCGAATCGCTGCCAATCATATCGGCATCGCACTGATAGAACTCGCGGTAACGTCCTTTTTGGGGGCGGTCAGCGCGCCAAACGGGCTGAATCTGATAGCGTTTGAAGGGGAACACCAACTCGTTGCGGTGCTGAACCACAAAGCGGGCAAATGGAACCGTTAAATCGTAGCGTAACCCTTTTTCGCTGATTTGTGAAGTGAGTTTTTGGCTGTTTTTTTCGGCTAAATAGGGGTCGGAAACATTGGATAAAAAATCGCCCGAATTCAGGATTTTGAACAGGAGTTTATCGCCTTCTTCGCCATATTTCCCCAGCAAAGTCGACAGGTTTTCCATGGCCGGCGTTTCAATGGCACTGAATCCATAGCGCTTAAAATGTTTTTTAATAGTGTCGAAAATATAGTTTCTGCGGGCCATTTCGGTGGGATTGAAATCCCGCGTGCCCTTTGGAATGGATGGTTTCTGTACTGCCATGATGGTTTTTAAATTATGGAGGCAAATTTACTAAGAATAGCGAGAATTTATCTAACAAATCATGAACCCGGTTTTGCAGGGGTAATGATGCTGAAAGGGAAGCAAATCAGTTGTTGGTTTTGTGTTTTTGCGAAGAAAATTGGGTGCGGAATTAATGACTAAAAACCAGACGCAACTCCAATCCCTGACCCAAAGGAGCCTGGGGTTGAAAAGCCGAATTGAGATAACCACTGGCAATTTCGAGGCTAAGCTTTTTCCACAAAACAGTTTCAATGGCCAGTCCGGCATTAATTTTACGAAAGCTGCTGTACATGAGTATCGGGCTCACTCTCACCCGCTTAGCAATATTCCAGGTGAGGAATAACTCGCCATAAAACTTCGAAAGAAGTGTAGGATAGTAGCGGGCCGTGAGCCCTAAGTAAAACTGAGTCTGAAAGAAAAATTTACCGGCGCTTAAATGAATATGCCGGGGAAGCTGGGTGCTGAACGACTCGTATTGGGGCTGGGTAAAAATCAAATCCCGGAGCGATGATTCGCTAAAACTTTCGGGTAATTGGTTATAGTCGTTTTCATCGATTCCGCCAAAATGAATGGTGGTATCGGCCCTACCTTGCCAGGGGTGGCGATTCCACAAAATGACCCCAAGGTTTTTAACACCCGCGCTTAAAAAGAAACTATTGTTTGCACTCATCGAGTAATAAATATCTGCCGAACCACCAATTCCCGAGAGGGTTAGAAGATTGCTCCACACGGTATCGCTCAGTTTGCTTTGCGACTCCAGAGCCAGGTCGAGGTATTCGCCATTGCTATAGGTATGGAAATAACCCCGGTTTACTTCCGTAAACTGATAATTCTGTCCGGCATTAAAGGCCAGAATCGCATTCAGTTGGTGCTGCACCCCCTGTTTTTTCCAGGTTTTTGAAATGCCCAGTTTTAGGCGGTTAAAATAAATATTCTGATAGGTGGTTTGGCCCAAATCCAATTTTTCGCCTTCGAAGGGTTTGTTTCCCAGAAGCATGAGTTTGGCCAGGTTCTCGTTGACTTTGGCATCGAGAATCTGCTGATTGTCGATTCCTGCAAACATGGCGAAGGATGGATTGTCCTGGCTGGGCTTAAACCACACTCCGGCAGCGGTTTGCGAGCTTCTTCCCGCTAAAATATGTCCCTGAAAATCAGCAACCTGATTGTCGATGAATGAAGCATCTAAATACTGGCTTCCATAAACCGATTGAGCAAACTGGTTGGTGGTACTGTTCGAGTTGTTGTGGGTTTGATAGTAAAGGTGGGTTTGGGTTTTCCATTCGGTTTGCGAAAAATCGAGGGGATAATATTGATAATGAAATACATCCTGAGCCTGAATCAATAATGGATTAAGTCCCGCAACAAGAACAATGACTGTGAATTTTATATATTTCAGAAATGTTTTCATCATCCTGGTCTTTATTTCTGATTGAATAAATATTCAAAATCGCCCACCACTTTAAAACTCACATAGTTGTTACGGTGAAGGTTAACGGGTTGTTCGTGAGCCGAATTGAGCCAAAGCTCGTACCGGGCAAACCTGACTTTGGGAAAATGCTCTTTGAGCGATTGGCTCAGTTCTATCTGCAAAATGGTTTGGTGAGGGCTTTGCACAAATCCGGTTTCGCTGAGAGTGCCTGCTTCAATAAACTTATTGAGAATCAGGGTATCCAACACCACCGAATCGGCATCTTCAAGGTAAAGAGTCATCGCAAACTCGAAGGGGAAAGCATTGCGCACAATGATGTTTACATGGCCAGTTTTAACTTCGTTTAACTCAATTTCGCCTCCTTGCCAGGGCATTCGGTTCGTATGAAACAGCTCGCTAAAGCTGATGCCTCCATTCACCCGGGCGTGCAGGTCAACCGAAACCGGAAAGTCGTTGTAGAAAAAATTGGTGAGTTGAGTGCTGTCGGTATTGCGGTTGGCTTCTATATTGAGTTTGTAGTATATTTGATTGGGGTTTATGGCAAACAATTCGGGGAAATTGCTGTTGGAGAAGTCGAAAACATAGTTGGCAGGTTCAATGATTCCAGAATTTTGGCCTGTTTCGGTGGCAGCGGCAATGGATAAAATGCTGTCAATAATGGGGGAATTCAGTGCCACAGTATCGTTGGTAGCCGTATTGATGGCTTTTGTGGTTTCCATTTGCAAATCAATATCAACCCCATAGGTATTGGAAATGGTTAACTGAATTTCGGCATCTTCGAAACTGATATCACGGGCTTGCAGGTCGCTTAGAAAATCAACCTCATAGATTTCGGGGCCGTATTCAATGTTTTGATGACCAAAATATCCCTGTGCATAATTCACCACCACATTGCTAAAATAGACATTCAGAGCCACGGAATCCTGCGGATATACGGTAACAGCTGCGGGCTCGTCGGGGTGAATGATGAGGGCCACCTTATAAATCATCAGGTTCACAGTATCGTTGTCGGGGCCGGTGAGGTTGAGATGATAATCTCTGATATCGAATCCTTTACGAAACAATTCGTTATTGGCAACTGTTTCCACAGAGAAGAAGTTTCCCGATTGGGGATGATAGGCCGTTTCAATTTCCAATGCCACCTGCAAATCGGAAAGCGATTGGTTATAAGTCTCAAAAACAATGTCGCCGGTTCGCAAAACCACATGTTTCAACAATACATTGTCTATTTGATCCGATTTAAGGTCGAGAGGCAGTACAAAAGTTTGATTCACCACGGTATCGCCTGGCTGGAGTGTGATGGGGAAGGGGAGAAAGCCCAGGCTAAGTCCAAAAGTCAGTAAAGTATCGGGTAGCGAAACCAGGGTGTCGAGATTCATTTTGAAGAGTTCTTCGTCTAAGATGAGCGATATGGATTGGTCGGCATTTTCTTGAAAAAAACGCTGATCCAACACATCGTAAAGAGGAATGCTGTCGTGAACTAAGGGAATCAATAAATTTACATCCCATTTTGGACTGGGTTTGTCTTTTTGGCACGAGATGGTGGCCATTAAGGCACTGATGACCAGAAAAATAAGGATTGACCAAATGTTGAATTTAGATTCCATAGGACAAAGATATATTTTTTAGCCAACTGCACTTCTGTTCATTTGCTAAAAATGGGTTAAAGTGGAATCTGATGATGAAAAAATTTGGCAAAAACCACAGAAATTTAGGCCTGAGATTTTGATATATTTATGCGGGGTTGTGCATTTCTGTATTCAATTTATAGGCAAATAAAAAAGCAGCTACAAAACTGAATTTGTAACTGCTTGATATTTAGTGGAGAATACCGGAGTCGAACCGGTGACCTTTTGACTGCCAGTCAAACGCTCTAGCCAACTGAGCTAATCCCCCAACTTGTATTGTACTTTTGTAAAAGTGGGGCAAAATTAGTTATTTTATCAAATAAGTCAAGCGATTTGCCGAAATAATATTTTCGGCAGTATTTTTCAGTTTTTCGAGTCAATAAATGTATCTTTGTGCAGATTTTAAAATTTACACGGAGGCAATATTCTATTTTGAAAATTGCTTCGTTTATTTTTGGGCATAATCTGTTTAAAAAGAAAAATATACAAAGATGAAGGTTGATGTTTTATTGGGTCTTCAGTGGGGTGACGAAGGAAAAGGCAAAATAGTAGATGTTTTTACTCCGAATTATAATATTATAGCCAGGTTTCAGGGGGGGCCCAATGCCGGACATACCCTTGAATTCAACGGCCAAAAGCATGTGTTGCATACCATTCCATCGGGTATCTTTCACCCCAAAACCAAAAATATTGTGGGCAATGGCGTCATTATCGATCCTTATATCTTTGAAAAAGAAGTGAATAAACTCCGCGAAAACGGCGTTAAACCCGAGGTAAACCTGTTCATTTCAAAGAAAGCTCATTTAATCTTACCCACCCATCGTCTCCTCGATGCGGTTTACGAAAAATCGAAAGGCGCCCAGAAAATTGGCTCCACCCTTAAAGGAATCGGCCCTTGCTATACCGACAAGATTAGCCGCACAGGACTGCGTGTGGGCGATTTGCTGCTAAACGATTTTGCCACTAAATATCAACAGAAAAAAGAACAACACCATACCATTATCGATAATTTTCATTTCGATACCGCCGAGTTTTTAATCGATGGAATGACATTCAGCGAATACGAGAGCAAATGGCTTGATTCGTGCAAGACGTTAATAGCCATGAACTTAGTCGATAGCGAACACATGCTCAATCAGGCTCTTCAAAGAGGCGAGAATGTGCTGGCCGAAGGTGCACAGGGAACCATGCTCGATGTGGATTTTGGCTCCTATCCATTTGTTACATCCAGCAATACCATTGTGAGCAGCGTGTGTTCCGGACTTGGCGTAGCTCCCCAGAAAATTGGAAGAGTTTTCGGGGTTTTTAAAGCCTATTGCACCCGCGTGGGAAGCGGCCCATTCCCCACCGAACTTATAGATGAAACCGGCGACGAGCTGCGAAACCGTGGACACGAGTTTGGAAGCACCACAGGCCGTCCGCGTCGTTGCGGCTGGCTCGATTTGCCTGCTCTCAAATATGCCATCATGCTCAATGGAGTCACCGATTTGGTCATCACCAAAGCAGATGTGATGGACGATTTCGACGAAATTAAAGTTGGCGAAAAATATCTCTACAATCAATCCGAACTCGACTATTTCCCCTTCGAAATAAACGATGTGAACCTGAAACCTACGTTTACTTTTCATAAAGGCTGGAAAACAGATATCACCAAAGCCACAACCATGAGCGACCTTCCACAGGAGTTTTTAGATTATTTAGACTATGTGGAAAAACAGACTTTGGTTCCAATCACCATCGTATCTGTTGGCCCCGACCGCAAAGAGACTATTATTCGGGGGTGATCCTTTCCCGAGTGAAATAATTAGATTTCGTTTTC
>DYSN01000162.1 GCA_020718205.1 Draconibacterium orientale | reverse complement strand
TGGCATTAACAGCAATGGTGCGCACGGCGCACCCTACCAAAAACGGTATTTTAGTGCCTTACAGATCATTTTCTTGTTCTTTTTACAAGAAAATGATCTGCGAAAAGCACTTATCCCGTTCATCGGGGTTAGTATTTTTCCAAGTCCCTTACCTTCTTTTTTTACTCGTAACCAATTGTACCGGAGACCTGTACATCATCAAGGAGCGCTCCTTCTAATTCGGCACCGGTTAAATCCGCCTTGGAAAGGTTTGCCTTATACAGATCCGCTCCTTCTAAATTTGCGTTTTTAAGATCCGCTCCGACAAGTACCGCCCCTTTCATATTGGCATTTTCAAGATCAACTCCGGTCAACCTGCTTTCCGTCAAATCAGCACCTTCAAGATCGGCGCCGGCAAGATTTTTATTGGTCAGATCAACGCCTGCAAGATTGCATCCATAACATTTTTTCGTATCCAGTAATCGCTGTTTATTTTTTTCTATATCCTCCGCAGAATCCAATATTTTGGTTTCCGGCAGGATAATTTTATTATTGTCCTTCACCGTCTGTATGGGCCTATCTTTCTGGGCAGACGGAACAGTCGATTCAGCAACCATCTCTTCTGTTTCCACCGGCAACTCCTCTTCAACAACAACCTCCACTACTTCTGATGGTGATTCTTCAACCAAAGACGTATCCCCGCCCTGAACGGAAGAAATATTGCTGACAACCTTTGCCTCATTTTTCACATTCTGTTGAGGCTCCGCTGTGTTATGAGGCAGATCACCTTTTCCGGCTTGAGCTGATTGGTCAACTGTTGCATTTTCTTCATCAGCCTCACTTAAACCAAACAGCCCCATTACTCCCCCCCAGGTTTTAGCCAGAAATCCTGGCTCTTCAGTAGGAACAGAATCTCCAATTCTTCCAGAAGCAGATGATATTTCCTGTTTTTGAAGAGAAGCTGGATTGGTTACCATTTGCTCCGACGTTGAAGTTGACAAAGGCTTTGGATCCAATTTCGTACCAAGAAGATAGGCGCCTGTAAAATCCGCACCCCGCAAATCTGCTCCCCGTAAATCCGAATCGGCCAGATTAGCACCAGTTAATTCAGCACCCCTTAAAACCGCATTGTGAAGATTCGCTTTGGTCAGAGTGGCCGTATTTAATTTTGCTTGCGTCAGGTTTGCACCTTCCAGATTGGCTCCCGGCAAATTTACCCCATCCAGATTTACACCGGAAAGATCACAGCCCGGACAACTGTTGGTTTCCACCAGCCGTTTTTTGTTCTCCTGAATCTTGCCTGAAGCTGCATGCAAATCGAAACACGCAGAATCAGTACAACTCAACAACAATAAACTTACCAAAACCACTTTTACTCTTTTTCTTGTCATTGGCATGCTTTTCTCCTGAAAGGGAATCATCATTTAAAATAAAAATAGAATTTTAACGGGAAGTTATCCGTAAAAGTAGTATATGGAAACGATTCATAATTACACGAAAAAAAGTATGTATGTCAAGAAACTAACTTCATGTACCATCAAAATTTCTAATACTGAAAAAACTTAAAAAAAGCGCTGACTATAAAATAAACCGAGATCTGCAATATTAAGTAAATGTTTATATAAAATCGTTCATTTTTCATTGCTGTAATAAAAAAATTTTATATAATGACACATTTTTCCACATTTGTGTTGCATCGTTGTAGCATTTTAACAATTTACAATTACTAAGTAACGATTCTATTCACTTATTATTTATCCTTTTTTAGACGGATATCCTGACAACCAAAGATGTTTTTAATGCCTTACAGCCCATTTTCTTATTTTTTTTTTACAAGAAAATGAGCTACGCAAGGCAATTATCCCGTTCATCGGGGTTAAATAACTTGTATAACCTATTCTTTCATTTAAGAAAAACTTGAGAAAATTGCTCTTTTGCTCAACTTCTCTGCTGACAAAAAATATCAAAAATAATTAGCGACTTTCTGAAAAATCTCTTGTTTTTTTAAAAAGAAATTTTTCTGACAAGGGACTTATCCCGTTCATCGGGGTTGGTTAAATATTCTGGCGATAACTTTTGAAAGCACGATAAATATTGAGTAAAAAAAACAATATTCCAAGATTTTCTTCAAATAATTGCAGAACATGCTGAACCATATCTGCATTTTTTTAAATGCCGAAGAAACGGAATTTTCCTTTTCTCCGGTTTGTTGCAAAACACTTTTTCGTTGTATCAAGTAATCAAGTTTAGGAGGCTCAGAATGAATATCGAGGACTTGGAAAAAGAACAAAATGAAGGCATTGACAATTTGCCTTTACAGGAACGGCGAAAATTCCTAAAAATGGGACTTGCCGTGACTGGTGTTTTTCTGGGAGGAACTGTACTTTCACTTACGTCAATATCCCATGCCGGCAATCAGAATACCGCTGAAATGGATATTCCCGCTGAAGGTCAATATCCCTACCCAAAACATTACGGCATGATCATGCGGCAAAATCGCTGTATTGATTGTGAACTATGCGTGGAGGCCTGCAAACAGACCAACCATGTGCCAAATGATCATGGCGCGTGGAGAACTGCCATCCAGGAAAAACTCACCTCTGAAAACGGTGCTGAAAAACGAGAATTCAGACCTGTGCTTTGCAATCAATGCAATCGCCCCCCCTGTGTCCGTGTCTGCCCGACAAACGCAACCTACAAGGATCCTGAGACTGGAATCGTGGTCATGGATTACAAAAAATGTATCGGCTGCAAGACATGCATGGCCGCTTGTCCCTATAATGCCCGTTATTTTAATGAAGAAAAATACGCCATCGACAAATGCAACTTCTGTATTGATACCAGGCTTGCCGAGGGCAAAACGGAAACCGCCTGCGCCGCAGCCTGTCCGGCCAGAGTCAGAATTTTTGGTGATTTGAAAGACAAATCCACTGAGATCTATCGGTTACTCCATACTCCCGACACCAAAATCTGGGTGTTGCGCCCCGATACCGGTGCATTACCAAATGTTTTTTATATGAACGCGTAACTTCAAGCCATGAAGTGTGTTCTTATAAAGAAGACTGGAAACCGTCTCAGCCTATTTATAAGCAATTGATTTTATTATACAGCCAAAATTAAACGATAAGGAATACAACGAGGAAGCACACAAAAAAAGTTGCTGCCACCACCAGCATACAACAGTGTTATTCCCCCTCGATTATTCGCTGATTAAAAACATCAGCAGGAGAAAATAAATGACTGAAATAAAGATGAAAACTATTGCGGCCATCATGCTGGCAGGAACTTTTTTCCTAACCATCAACGGCATGGCAGCAAAGGCCTATGATGAAGACACCTATGGCCCAGAGGCCCCTATTCTTTGGGAGAAACCGACAAAGGCAACCTTCAGCCACAAAATCCACACCATGGATTCAGGGCTTACATGTGATGCCTGCCATGATGATATTTTTACCATGGAATCAGGCGCGGTATTGGCCACCGGCAAGATGACCATGGCAGCAATGGCGGCAGGTAAATACTGTGGCGTTTGTCATGACGGAAATACCGCCTTTGCCTCCAACACAAAATGCTCTTCATGTCATACCGACGTAAAGGAATTGATCCCACCAGACCCAATCGTCTGGACCAAGCCGGTCAAATCGGTTGTTTTTTATCATAAACCCCATACTGAAGATTTCGGCCTGGAGTGCGATTCCTGTCATGACAGTCTCTTTGCCATGCAAAAAGGTGCTGCCGAAAAGGCTGACAATTTCACCATGAAATCTCTTTATGAAGGAAAGTACTGCGGAAAATGTCACGATGGCTCCACTGCCTTTGCCTCTGATACCCGCTGCAACACCTGTCACATCGGTGTCAAGGGGTATAACCGGATGACTGGCAACACCGATACCCATGGCAAGGGCCACTAAAATACTCATGCTGGTCATTAAGACCGGAATAAAGACTTCAGAGAGGGCTTAGGATCATACAATTCCACCCCCCCTTGTCAAAGACAAATCAATCTTCGGAGCACAAAATGACAAATAATTCACTATCAGCCATCTTTGCCGAGACAGCGGAGCCACGCCTGGCAACTCCCGGCATGAATAAGGCAATCATCTTTTTTCTGATTGTCACCGTCGTCGGCCTCAGTTGCGGCGTTCTCGCCTTTATTTTCGGCCATCATACAATCTACAACAATACCCGTGAAATGCCGTGGGGCATGCTGATCTCCACCTATGCCTTCTGGGCCATCACCTCCACCGGGCTGTGCATCTATGCCGCCATGAGCCATGTTTTTGGCGGTACACGAATGGGTATTATCAGCAACCGCATGGTATGGATGTCCATTATCTGCATTATGGGCGCCTTTGCCACCATTGGCGTGGAAATAGCCAGCCCGCACAGAATGCTGATCTATAACATTATCTCCCCTAATCCTACATCCAACATCTGGTGGATGGGTACACTTTACGGCCTGGCAGTAGGCTGCATGATCATTGAATTTTTCGGAATTGTCACCGGACTCGCCAAAATCGCCCTGATTATGGGCGTCTTTGGCGCTCTTGCCGAGGTTTTGGCCAACAGTTGTCTCGGAGGTGTTTTTGCTACCCTTCCGGCCAGACCCTATTGGTATGGAGCTCAGTTGCCCATCTACTTCCTCACCTCCGCTTTTCTTTGTGGCGCCGCGGCGGCCGTTCTTTTTAATTTTCTTGCTTACAAGATTCGGGATGAAAAAATGAGTCACGCCGTCCATCTCGCCGTAAAAAGTGCCGGCAAGGCCATGACCCTGGTTCTGATCCTTTATACCGTCGCCACCTTTTGGCGTCTTGTCAGTTTTTATGTGGGCGGCCCTGAATTAGGTAGAACTGCAGCAGATGCTCTGGTTAGCGGCCCGCTTGCCATTAACTTCTGGGTCATGGAGGTTTGTGTTGGCCTTCTTATTCCCATTATGCTGATCATCCTGTCTCGTCTTGAGAATGTCGGCATGATGGCCTTGGCCGGATTTCTTATCCTGGTCGGGCAGTTTGTGGCTCGATATGATCTGGTTGTCGCCGGTCAAATCGTTCCCGAGTTTTTAGGATGGGATGGTTTGCCGACTTTTTTCAGTTACATCCCCTCTATCTTTGAATTTGGGGTTATTGCCGGCGGTATCGGTGTTGTTGCCTTTGGATTTCTGATGGGCGAACGGGTATTTGGTAAGACCTTTACCCAAAAAGAACACCATTAATCCTTCTTACCGTATTCAATAAAAAAGGCCGCTCATATGAGCGGCCTTTTTTATTGAACAGACTTATTTGCTACCTTTTGCGTCCATTTTTGCGTCCATTTTCAACAATCTCTTAAATCAACAAAACAAAAAATTCAACAGCATAA
>DYSN01000009.1 GCA_020718205.1 Draconibacterium orientale | reverse complement strand
AAACATCATATTTATAAATCATTTACTTTTGCAATTAATAAAAATATCCATGAAAAAAATACTTATTTTCAGCCTTTTTACAAGTTTACTGACATACGGGGGATGCAAAAAGGACGATTGGGTGGACGATATTCTTCCCACCATCGACATCTCAGCGGACAACGCCTTTCCACATAATTGTGATACCCTATATTTGGGAGAAACCGCTCAAATAGTGATTAAACTCAACGATAACAAGGAGTTGGGATCCTACAGCATAGATATTCACAACAATTTCGACCATCACAGCCATACTACCGAAGTTATTGCCTGCGAAGATGAAGCAGACAAAATCGCTGTAAACCCATTTCTGTATATCCAGTCGTTTAGCCTTCCCGACGGGCTTACTTCTTACGAAACCAACCTGGCCATTCAAATCCCCGCCGATGCCGACCCTGGCGATTACCATTTCTTAGTTCGGGTTACCGACAACGAAGGCTGGCAGGCTTTGAAAGGACTGAGCATTAAACTTGTTCAGCGAAATTAATTGGCAAGAGAAATCTTTTCGTGGTGAAGAATGTTGCACAGTTTTATTGAAAACATTCTAATTTTGATGAATCATATTCATCAAAAAAATTTAAATTCATGAAAAGGTTTCTCTTTTTCCTTTTACTCCTGCCTTTGGCTTTGGTTTTTACACATTGTCAAAAATCTGTAAATCAAGTCTATAAACTCGAATCACCCTCCGGAAATAACAATATTCATTTCCAGTTAAGCCCCGATGGCTCGCCTCGCTATCTGGTTTCGCATCAGGGAAAAACGGTGATTGACACTTCGTATATTTGGTTTGAACTGGCTGGAGCTCCCATGCTTAAATCGGATTTTGAAGTCATCGGAACCGAAGAACTCATGCTCAACGAAGACTGGGAAATGCCCTGGGGCGAACAACGCATGGTGAACAATCATTACAATCAAATAAAAATCAGTTTGCAGGAACGCAGCGAAACCCACAGAATCTGGAATTTAGTTTTCAGAGCCTTCGACGATGGGGTGGCTTTTCGCTATGAATTCCCCCAACAGGAAGGCCCCGCCGAATGGCTAATTACGGAAGAAAGAACCGAGTTTCAACTCACCGGAAATCATAATTGCTGGTGGATTCCGGGCGATTGGGATATTTACGAGCACCTTTACAATACCACGCCTTTTGCCCAAATCGATGCAATATCCAAAGCGAACAACGCCAACTTAGCTCAAACCTATATCCCTGTGAATGCGGTAAATACGCCTGTTACCATGCGCACCGCCGATGGCTTGCACCTGAGTTTTCACGAAGCCATGCTCAACGATTATTCCGATATGACACTGGCTGTTGACACCCAAACCTATAAAATGACTTCGAATCTGGTGGGCTCGTCCCGCAATAATTATAAGGTTAAACGACAATTACCCTTCGAAACTCCCTGGAGAACCATTCAGATTGCCGAAAAAGCTAAAGACTTAATCGCATCTAAACTTATCGTGAATCTCAACGAGCCCGGCAAAATAGAAGATATGAGCTGGTTTAAACCCATGAAATATGTGGGCATTTGGTGGGAAATGCATCTGGGCGTTTCAACCTGGGATTATGGCATGACTCAGGATATGGGCTCCTGGTTAGATACCGGACAAAAGCACAGCAAACACGGCGCTACTACCGAAAACGCCAAAAGATACATCGACTTCGCTGCCAAAAATGGCATGACCGGTATTTTGGTGGAGGGCTGGAACACCGGCTGGGAACATTGGATTGGCTTCGAAGACCGCGAAGGTGTTTTCGATTTTGTAACCCCCTACCCCGACTACGACCTGAAAGAAGTGGTTCGCTATGGAAAAGAAAAAGGCGTTGAGCTCATCATGCATCACGAAACTTCTTCGGCGGTTACAACCTACGACCAGCAAATGGATACTGCCTTTGCCCTCATGAAAAGCCTCGATATTCATGCGGTAAAAACCGGCTATGTGGGGAAAATTATTCCGAAAGGCGAATATCACCATGGCCAATGGATGGTGAACCACTATCGGAGAGTTTTGGAGAAAGCAGCTCAAAATCAGATTGCTATCAATGCCCACGAACCCATAAAAGCCACCGGAGAACGCAGAACATATCCCAATGCCATTGCCCGCGAAGGTTTGCGCGGACAGGAATTCAATGCCTGGGCATCGGATGGCGGAAACCCACCAGAGCATCTCACCATTGTCCCATTTACCCGCATGTTGGCTGATCCCATCGACTTTACGCCCGGAGTTTTCGATATAAAACTCAGTAAAAAGACCCCCAACCCCATTCCAGGAGTGGCACAGAAAAATCAGGTGAATACAACCCTTGCCCATCAATTAGCATTGTATGTGGTCATTTACAGCCCCATCCAAATGGTCTGCGACTTACCCGAACACTACGAAGGTCACCCGGCTCTACAGTTCATCAGAGAAGTAGGTGTAGATTGGGAACAATCGGTGATTTTGGATGGTGAAGTCGGCGATTTCGTGGCCATTGCCCGTCAGGAAAAAGAAACTCTGAATTGGTTTTTAGGAGCTGTTACCGACGAGAACGAAAGAGATATCACCATCGATTTCAGCTTTTTGGACGAAGGGAAAACCTATTTAGCCACCGTGTATCGCGATGGCGCTGATGCCCACTGGAATCTGAATCCCCAAAGCTATCAGATAGAAACCATGCAAATCACCAAAAACAGAAAAACCAGCTTCCATTTGGCTGCCGGTGGCGGATTGGCCATCAGTCTGAAGCAATAATTGCATTCTGTAGAATGCAATATTTATTTGATTTTGCATTTTGTATCATGCATTTTTTTACTATTTTTGCATTTTATATGATGCAAAATGGAAGCACTATTTGAAAAATCTGCAAAAAAAATACAACAGACCGATTTAAAATTTATAAGGTATTTATACAACCAGATAAGCTGGGAGCGGAGACTCATAGGAATTAAAGGCGCCAGAGGCATCGGAAAAACCACCATGCTCCTTCAATATCTTAAAAAAACATTTGGAGCATCGGAGCGGGTGCTTTATGTGAGTTTGGACGATATGTATTTTTCCGCCTATAAATTGGTTGATTTAACCGACAAATTTGTCAAAAACGGTGGCGAATTACTTATTCTCGATGAAGTACACAAATATCCGGGTTGGTCGCGGGAAATAAAAAACATTTACGACGACCATACCCATTTGAGAATTATTTTCACGGGCTCCTCTATCCTTGATATTGATAAGGCAGAATACGATTTAAGCCGAAGAGCCATTATTTATGAGCTTCACAATCTGTCGCTCAGGGAATATATTGAGCTAAAAGATGGATTAAAGCTTCCCACTGTTTCACTTCAGGATTTGCTGACAAACCATAGGGATATATCCTTTGAGCTAACAAGTCAGATCAAACCCATTAAGGAATTAAATACCTATTTCGACCGGGGAGCTTATCCTTTTTCAATGGAGACAGGCGAAGACTATGCGCAACATCTTAACCGAATAGTAAACCTGATTCTGGAAACAGATTTACCAGCTTCGGTGTCCATTGATTTTCAGGCAGTGGTTAAACTAAAAAAACTCATGTACCTCATCTCCGAAACAGTTCCTTTTGCTCCCAATATCAGCAATTTAAGTGCTGCAATGGGAATAAACAGAGATACTGTAGTGCTCTACCTGCATTATCTTGGAAGAGCAAAGTTGCTGGCTCTCTATAATTCCGCCGGAAAAGGAATCTCAAAGCCGGGAAAGCCGGGAAAAATCTACCTTGAGAACACCAATTTAATGATGGCAATAAACTCAGGAGCCATAAAACAAGGAACATTGAGAGAAACATTTTTCCAAAACCAGGTGTCTGGCAGTCATTTTATCGAAATTCCGGTATCGGGCGATTTTCTTGTCGACTCAACGTACCTGTTCGAAATTGGGGGCAAAAGCAAATCGTTTCAACAAATTGCCAATCAGGAGAATTCATATGTGGTGTCGGATGATATAGAAATGGGAACAGGTAATAAAATTCCATTGTGGTTATTTGGATTTCTTTATTAATCATAGCGAAAAAATTGGCTGGAAATGTCCTTTTATACCCCTTATTACCATAGTTTTGTGCTGTAATCATTTAACTCTGACAAATGAAAAATATATACGTCCTTATTTTGGGGATAATCCTTCTGTCTCAAATAAATACTCAGGCCCAACCCTGGCTTCAGAATAACCAGCTTTTTAATCCCGGCGGAATTCCCAGCCTGCCTTTCTCGCAGCCACGCTTTTGCGATCTCGATAACGATGGCGATTTGGATATGATTCTCGGAAATACCTCGACTCAGCCGCTGTACCTTGAAAACACGGGCTCTTCAACATCTCCTTCGCTTCAATTGGGTGCTTCAATATTTGCAATGGTGGATCCTTTGGATGCTGAAATGGCGGTTTTTGCCGATTTAGATAACGACGCTGACTACGATATGATTGCCGGCGGATTCACTGGAATAAATCTGTATGAAAACACCGGTTCGGTGGATAATCCTTATTTTGAGAAAGTCACTGGATTTTTTAGCGATGTAGTTGTTGGCAACAATCCCGTGCCTGCCTTCGCCGATATCGATGGCGATAACGACCTGGATATGGCGGTGGGGTTTAGCGAAAATGGGATGGTAAAAATCTATGAAAACACAGGCTCCTCAGAAATGGCGGTTTTTAACGAAGGCGATTCCCGGGAATTGGGCGATGTGGGACTTTTTGCCTACCCGATATTCTGCGACCTCGACGCTGACCTTGATGCAGATTTGCTGGTTGGAAAAGATACTTACGGCTTTGTCTATTATCAAAATAATGGAACCACAACCCAGCCCAATTTCGAAACCAACAATGGAGTAATCGCCGGACTTGGCGCCGATACTTACTGGAACTCACCAGCTCTTGTCGACATCAATGGCGACCAAACCTTCGACCTAATCTATGGAACCTCCTCGGGCCCACTGAAATATTTTGAAAATACGGGCTCCGAAACAACCCCTTCCTGGACAGAAAACACAACCCTTTTTGGTGGCGTAATCGATGTGGGAGGTGCCAGCAATCCAGTGTTCTACGATTTTGATAACGATATGGACTTGGACATGTTCACCGGAACACAAATGGGCGACATCAAATATTTCGAAAATACCGGAAATCCATTTGGTCCATCCTGGCAGGAAAATTCCACTCCCTTTGCATCATTAAAACACTCCATCTACAGTGCTGTAGCCATTGGCGATGTGAACAACGATGGAAATGCCGACGCCATCGTGGGCGACCTCAGCGGGAAACTCTACTACCATCGAAACGCGGGCTTGTTCTTTGTCTTCGAGAGTACATTTCTCACCAACATTAACCTGGGTGGATGGTCGGCACCACGGTTAGTGGATTTTGATGGCGACCTGGATCTGGATATTATTGCGGGAGCAGAAAATGGAACAATAAGTTATATTGAGAATCAGGGCAATGCCGAAAATCCTAACTGGAATTTAGTCTCCGGTGTTTTTGCAGGAATCGATGTGGGTTCAAATTGCGTTCCCTCCCCGGCTGATTTAGATTTTGATAGCGATCTTGATTTGGTTTGTGGCGATCTTTTTGGCGATTTGGCCTATTACGAAAATGCCGGCGGACAATGGACAGAGCATATGAATTTCTTCTTAGGAATGTCGGTGGATCAAAATGCCACGCCAGCTTTGGCCGATTTGGATAATGATGGCGACCCCGATTTAGCGATTGGTGAATATGCGGGCACTTTCAGCTATTATCAAAACCGGATTATGGTTTTGGGAAATCAAAACCCAGACAATTCCGATCCCGAAGAAAATCTTCAGGTCTTTCCAAACCCTGCCAGTCAGCTCATTATGGTGAATTTCTCATTAACTGAAAGTTCCGAAATTTCTATCAAACTCATCGATGCCGGCACTTCGCGCGAAACCAATATTTACTCCGCTTTCTTCAATTCTGGAGCTTATCAGCTGCCAATTGATTTAACCACCGTAAAACCAGGATTTTATATTCTAAGTCTAAAAACCAATCGGGGGACTTTTAATATCAAACTAATCAGGATTTAATGTAACGAAGCAATCATCATTAAAATAGGAATCGAATAGCAGGCAAAAGAATGAAATCAACACAAAGTATTGAAGATTATATATTTAGCAACGGAGATTGGGTACCCATTCTATCGTTTCTTCGCGATCTTATTCTCCAGACCCAACTCGAAGAACAAATGAAATGGGGAATTCCCACTTATTCTTTTCAGGGGAAAAATCTGGTAGGAATAGCAGCGTTCAAGAACTATGTGTCGCTTTGGTTTCATCAGGGAGCTTTGTTGCAAGACGAACAACACAAGCTCATGAATGCTCAGGAAGGAGTGACTAAAGCCCTCAGACAATGGCGGTTTAAAGAATTGAAGGAAGCATTGGAAAACGAATCCATCATTCTCAGCTATCTGGAAGAAACCATCCAAAACCAAGCCAACGGATTGGAAATAAAGGCAGAACTTCTTCAGGGAATCTCCATCCATCCGCTTCTGCTAAATGAATTTTCCAAGAGCGATGCTTTAAAGACAGCCTTCGACAAACTCACCCCCGGACGACAAAACGAATATGTGGAGTATCTTTACAGCGTCAAAAGAGAAGAAACCCGCCTGGCGAGATTAGACAAAATAATTCCCTCGATTTTGTCAGGCAAAGGACTGAATGATAAGTATATGAACAGCAAAAATCAATAAAATATATTCATCGGTTATGAAAAAACTAACTCAAAAAATCGTCACAGTGGCCTTAGCTGTTTTACTTACTTTGACCCTAAGTTTTAGTTGTAGCAAAGAAGAAGAACAATGCACAGCCGTTATAGAAAACTCGGGAATTATTGTTAACACAGTAGATATTGCCGATTGTTCCACCCCATTTTACATTGGAAATTTTGTGATTGATAGCTCAACTGAGCTCGATAGCGTTCTCCAACTAAACAGCAGCTGCCAAAAGCCTGAAATTGATTTCACCCAATATACACTTTTGGGGCGATACGCCTATGCTCAATGCACTGGAAGCTACTTAAGAGAAGTGACCAAAGACACCACCAACAAGCGCTACAATTTCACCATAACCGTGGAAAGTTGCGGAAGTTGTGATTGCCTCAGTCAAAACATGAACTGGGTTTTAGTCCCCAAACTCCCCGAAAATTATACGGTTCGGTTTACAGTGAAATAATCACAGAACCCACGGCTAATAGACCTCGGCCTTGTGGCCTTTGTGTTTATAATAAACCGATCCATTCTTAAACATAGTGAAACTCAAAGCCAGGTAGAAAACATTGGCTTTGAAGTTTTCATAAGGCTTGGTCTTTACTCCGTCGATGGTTTCAATAAAATCGGGATTATGAAACGGAGTGAGATAGTATTTGAATTTTAGGTTGGTTCCATAAGGAAACTGAAAACCTACAAATAAAGAATGATAAAAAGTGGGCACACGGTCACTGAACCAAACATTAAAATTATCTGTTCTCACTTCGTTTTCAAAGGTCTTTTCTTTGTAATTAAATGGCAATTCGAATTCGTATCCGCCATAAACAAAGAACCAATCCATTGCTCCCAGTTTTAAACCCACAGGAATCCCCAAATCGTAAACACGGTATTTCTTTCTGATATGGGTTTCTTTGTCTTCGGCTATAAAACCGACGTTGCGCACATTGAGACCGAAAAACAAACCCACATTTCTGTTGAAGTCCAGATTTCCTAAGGACTGAAGGTTGAACCAGGGGGAAAATCTAACTATATTCTGGGGGGCAGCCAACTCTCCGGTTTCGAAGGTGGCCATGGATAATATCAATTCACCACTGGAGGTGGTATAAAACTTCTGAGCCTTTAAAGTAACAACCGAAAGAAGTAAAAAGGCGGCAACAATTATTTTTCTCATAATATTAAATATTGATTTGCAGTATATTATAAATTATCTGGGCTTTTTATTTTTCTAATTCTGCCACTATGACGAAAGGCCCATCGGTTTGTTACTCCAAGTCAAAAAAAACATCAATCTTTCAAATGCTCCCGGGGAAGCCAAAGAACCTCATCGAACCGAACAATTTTATCGTCTTCCACCATAACGCCTTCGCTCTCCAATAATTGCTTCATCAAATCCCGTTGACCAAAATGTTGCTTTCCGGTGAGCAAACCGTTTCGGTTTACGACTCTGTGAGCTGGAATATCGCCACTATTTTTTGAGCCATTCAAAGCCCAGCCCACCATTCTGGCACTTCCTGACGAGCCCAGATACCGGGCTATGACACCATAAGTGGTGACTCTCCCCGCAGGTATTTGGCGAGTTACGTCATATACTTTTTCAAAAAACGATTGTTCCATCAGGCTTCGACCTTGGGCAACCGTTCCAACTCATTGCTGTTAAAAGCCTCGTTCAGCGAAAACCTGATATAGTTGATTGGGATGCCTTCAGCAAGATATTTCTTTTCGTAGTAGGTTTGAATTTTATCGGCATCACCCTGGTAATCTGAATTATACAAATCATTGGTTTTGTAAAACAGGGGAAAATTATAGAAGCCAATGACTTCTTCGGTATAATCACTAAGGACGCGGTTATCGGTTTTCACATGGATGATGGCATCAGGTTTCAGCAAGTCGCGATAGTTATTGAGAAATTTGGGCGACATAAGCCTTCTGCGCTCATAATTGGGTTGTGGATCGGAGAAAGTGAGCCAGATTTCGTCAACCTCGTTGGAAGCAAAAAACTGATTAATCTGATCGATTCGGGTGCGTACAAAGGCAACATTTGTCATTCCGGCCTGTAAAGCATCGGTGGCTCCCCGCCACATGCGGGCACCTTTTAAATCGACGCCAATGAAGTTTTTATTGGGGTATTTTTGCGCCAATCCCACCGTATATTCACCCTTCCCGCAACCCAATTCCAAAACTAAGGGATTATCATTCTTAAAAAACTCCTGATTCCACTTTGCCTTTAAAGGAAACCCCTGTTGGAGCTCCTCGAAAAAAGGTTGAAAGAACAAAGGATTTTGAGCATTTTCAGCAAATTGCTTCAGCTTATGACGAGCCATTTCTCTTTTTTTTTATGCGGCAAAGATAAAAAATCCGCGTTTTTATAGATCCCTGTGTTTTAACAAATTTGTTGCTGATAAAATATAGATTTTAAGAAAAATATATTGCTTTTGTCATCCCATTGTACGTAACTTTGCCAATTTATAATCCTGCAAAAAGCAAGCTATGTCAACATTAACAAGCGAAAGAATAAATTTAAGAATCAATAAGGAGAAAAAAGAGCTTATTCGATTGGCATCTGAGTTGAAAGGTTTTAAAAGTCTATCGGAATTTGTAATTCAATGTTCCTATAATGAAGCAGCTAAAATTCTTAGCGAAACCGACATAATCCTCACAGCCTATCACGATAAGGTAAATTTTATAAATGCCATTTTAAATCCACCCGCTCCCAACGAGAATTTAAAAAAGGCTCATTCCAATTATCTTAAATTCCTGAGCGAAAATGAAATCAATTATTAGCATCCTTAAGAAAAAACATCAAAGAGAAGAATTCAATTGTGGCCATGATGCTTTGAATAGTTACCTTAAAACCCAGTCCGGGCAAGATGTCCGAAAAAATTTAACAGCATGTTTCGTTCTCACATTTCAAGAAAATGAGAGAATTTACGGGTTTTATACCTTGTCATCAACTAATGTAATTTCTGATAGCCTGCCCGAAAAGCTATCGAAAAAAGTGCCCCCTTCCTACAAAGTTATACCCGCTGTATTGCTGGGGAGACTTGCTGTAGATATATCGCTACAAGGACAGGGTTATGGAGAAATCCTCCTCATGAATGCCTTTTTCAGAATTGTAGAAACTACAAAAAGTATTGCCGCTCAGGTTATTGTTGTCGACCCCATTGACGACGCAGCAAGTTTGTTTTATAAACGCTATGGCATCGATTTTATAGCTGGAAACACTAAAATGTTTATTCCGATCGAGACAGTAAAAAAAATTTTTTAACCAATTTATTTTCAGTAAATTAATCTCTAATGCCCTTAAAAAGACCTACAAAAAGAGCAGCCCTAAGACTGCTCATTTTACTTTTTGGGATGATTACTCCGCGAATTCTTTTGTAATCTGATTGACCCAGGCTTTAATTCTAGGTTCAACAAGCTCCTCCTGACTTTCAAAATCCAAGGGCAAACCCACAAAAACATCGCCTGTCAATGCTCTGGAAGCATCGAAGGTATAGCCGGTGTTTTTAGTAAATCCTATAACTTTTCCTCCCCTTTTCTCTATAAACTTTGCCATGATTCCAATGGCATCGGCAAAATTATCGGGATAGCCTTTTTGGTCACCTGCTCCATAAATAGCAAAGGTTTTACCTTCCATGCTGTCGCCTTCTACACAGGGCAAAAACTCGTCCCAGTAATTGGGCAATTCTCCATCCCACCAGGTGGGAACCCCCAGAATAAATTTATCGTATTTACGAAAATCATTTTCGGTGGCTACTTCCACATTGATAGTATCTACCAAATCTTCACCCAAAAACTGACGGACAAAACCCGCTGCCGTGCTTGTATTTTTGGTATTGATGCTATAAAACAAGCCTATTTTTTCCATTTATATTCTCTCTTTTCAGTTAATATTTTAACAATTCCCGTGCTGCATCAATAATTTTTCTGGTATTAGGCAGAATAGCATTTTCCAGAATCCGGTTAAAGCCAACAGGAGTAAATTCCGAGCCCACTCTTTTTACTGGAGCATCGAGATATTCAAAGGCGTCGCTGGCAATTTGTGCTGCCACTTCGCCACCAAATCCTCCAAAAACCTTGTCTTCGTGAACCACCATCACCCGATTGGTCTTCTTCACACTTTTAAGGATAGCTTCCTTATCCAAAGGTAACAGCGAACGTAAATCCAAAACTTCTATTTGAACGCCTTCTTCTTTTTCGAGAATATCGGCGGCTTTAATACTCATGGGCAAGGTATTGCCATAAGTTACAATGGTCATGTCGGTACCTTCTCTTCTGATTCTGGCTTTGCCAAACGGAACCATAAAATCGTCGGGGCAGTAAGCCTCGGCTTTGGGATCGTTGTACAATGCTTTGGGCTCCAGGAACAAGGTAATTCCTCTTGACCTGATGCTAGTTCTGAGCAAACCTGCAGCATCGTCGGCAAAAGCGGGATAAACCACCCTGATACCCGGGAAGGTTGTTAAAGCCGCTTCGATGTTTTGTGAGTGATATAAACCGCCGCCAATATATCCGCCGGAGGCCAAACGAATGGTCACATTGGGAACAAATTTCCCATTGCTCCGGTAGAATTCGTGCGACGATTCCACCAACTGCTCCATGGCAGGCCAGAAATAATCGGCAAATTCAGCCCCTTCAACCACAATTCTGATGTTGTCGTTAAAGCGACTCATTCCGTTTGCAGTGCCCACAATAAAATCTTCGGCAATGGGGGCATTAAACACTCTGTCAATACCAAATTCCTGTTGCAGTCCTTTGCTCACATTAAAAATTCCGCCTTTATCTTTATTGGCCATGTCCTGTCCCCAGATAAAGGTATCGGGGTTATGACGAAATTCGGCTTTTAATGTCGCGTTGAGCGCAGTAATAAGTTTAATTTTCTCCCCGCTGTTCACCTGATGCAATCCTTCGGGATATTTTTCGCTAACCACCGGTTCTGGAGTTACAAAATCATGTACACTTTCAGGGCTTGGATCGGGTGAGGTGATGGCAAATTTGTGTGCTTTTTTGATGGCTTCATCAGCTTTTTTCTCAATCGCTGCCAATTCCACTTCATCAAATTTCCTGAAGCGCAACAACATACGGCGAAATTTTGCCAATGGGTCGTATTCTTTTACATAATTTCTTTCTTCCTCATCACGGTAAAGCTCGTGTTTATCGCTATTGGAATGGGAACCCATGCGCACACAATTGGCATGAAGAATTACCGGATTTCCGGTTTCAAACACATGAGCTTTTGCCTCGTACATGGCATTCATGGAGTCGAATACATCCTTGCCATTACAATGAATCAGGTGCAGATTCTTATAACCGCTAAAATTATCAATCACTTTGCGGTTGGCAGTCTGGTCTTTCTTGGGGACTGAAATTCCATAACCATTGTCCTGAATTACAAATATTACGGGAAGTTGTTCTCTGTCGGCACCAGTAATGGCTTCATAAACATAGCCTTCGGAAACTGAGCTTTCGCCCTGTGAGCTGATGGCCACAGCTTTTTCACCATATCTTTTTATAGCCCGGGCCACTCCCACAGCATGAAGCGTATGGTTACCAGTACAGCTCGATACATTCTGAATATTCCATTCGGGCTTGGCAAAATGGTTCGACATATGCCTTCCGCCCGATGATGGGTCGTTGGCTTTTGAGATACCATTGAGTATAATTTCTGTTTCTGTCATTCCGGCAGATAGCACAGTGAGCATATCGCGGTAGTAGGGAAACAGATAATCCTTGTTCTTTTCGAATATTTGACCAATGGCCAATTGGATACCATCGTGACCCGCATAAGGTGCATGATACGACCATCCCAGAGCCTGTTTCAAATAATTGGGGGCTTTCTCGTCGAGCTTTCTGCCCAGATACATTAAGTAGTACCAGTTTTCTAAAGTTTCTTTTGGCGTTTGATTTATGCCATATTTTTTGTCAGTCATTGTATTTATTTTTATAAAATTCCACCGGAAACCAGTTTCATTTGCTCCGGCATTTTTTCGCTGCAAATTTACAACTTGTTTTTTAATTTAGACTCAATTCAAATAAAAAGCCATCCCGATTGCAGTTAAAAATTACAAATTTCGATTCATTTAAGCCGCTGCTTACGAATAAATTTGGTTATGAAACCATTTAAAAAACTTGATAATTAAACCAGTTCTCTCCTCTTTTTTTGCTTGCACACCCAAAAAACTGTTAATTTTTTCCACCACATCAATCTTTGGCTTTGAATTTGTAAAAGCAGCACAATGAATCAATCAAGTAATCAGCAAAATGGTTACTTTTGCATCCAAATAAATTTTTTTAATGAGGAAATTGTATCAGAATCACACATCGCAGCAACTCGCTGAAGTAGTTATCCAGGGAATGTTGGAGAGAAAAGCTAAAGACATAACCGTCATGGACTTAAGGAAAATTGGTACCGCAGTTTGCGACTATTATGTTATTTGTCACGGCAATAGCAACACCCACGTTGAAAGTATTGCAGAATCGGTTGGCTATGAAACCCGCAAGCATTTGAACGACAAGCCAGTACATGTTGAAGGAACCGATGTGGCAGAGTGGATTTTACTTGATTATGCCGATGTGGTGGTACACGTTTTTCAGGAAAAAAGCAGAAGGTTTTATAATTTAGAACAACTTTGGGCCGATGCAGAGATCAGTACTGTAAACGAAAGTATGACAAATTAATTCCCGACACAATGGCAGACGAAAACAAACCCAATCCAAAAAATAACAATCCAATAAACCCCCTTCAGGGTAAAGACGGCAAACCTAAATTCAATTTCTACTGGATTTATGGAATTCTGGCCGTTGTTTTTATTGGTCTTACCTTTTTTAGCAACGACACTACTTCCAAAGAAACCAACTGGGGACAGATAAAACAAATGTTGACCGAGGGTGATTTGGAGAAAATAGTGCTCGTGAATAAAGAATTTGCCGAGCTCTATCTAAAAGCTGATAAAAAAGCTAAATATGAAATAAAGGAACAAAGCGGCACCTTAACCAAATCGCCCGATTTTGTATTCCAGATTGGAAGTATTGAATCTTTCGAAAATAATGTGCAGGAAGCGCAAAAAGACTTGACAAACCCCGTTTACATCAACAACGAAACGCGTCAGGACTGGGGTAAGGACATTTTTGGCTGGGTATTCCCCATTTTATTACTGGTGGGAGTTTGGTTTTTCATCATGCGAATGATGAGCCGTGGCGGACCGGGTGGTGGTCAGATTTTCAATATCGGAAAATCCAAAGCGCAACTTTTTGATAAAGAGAGCTCTGTAACTGTAAATTTCAACGACGTTGCAGGACTTAAAGAAGCCAAGGTTGAAATCATGGAAATTGTTGACTTTCTAAAAAACCCAAAAAAATATACCGAGCTCGGCGGAAAAATTCCAAAAGGAGCCCTTTTGGTAGGCCCTCCCGGAACCGGAAAAACATTGTTGGCCAAAGCCGTAGCTGGCGAAGCTAAAGTTCCGTTCTTCTCGCTTTCGGGTTCCGATTTTGTAGAAATGTTTGTGGGCGTTGGAGCATCGCGTGTTCGCGACTTATTCAAGCAGGCCAAAGAGAAATCGCCTTGCATCATCTTCATCGACGAAATTGATGCCATAGGTCGGGCTCGAGGCAAAAACGCCATCACTGGTGCCAACGACGAACGCGAAAACACCCTCAATCAGCTGCTCACCGAAATGGACGGCTTCGGAAGCAATGCCGGAGTTATTATTCTTGCAGCCACCAACCGCGCCGACATTCTCGACAAAGCACTACTCAGAGCCGGCCGTTTCGACCGCCAAATTCATGTGGAACTGCCCGAGCTTGAAGAACGAAAAGCCATTTTTGAAGTTCATACCAAACCCCTGAAAATAGATTCGGGAGTCGATATTGTTATGCTGGCTAAACAGACCCCTGGTTTTTCGGGTGCCGACATAGCCAATGTTTGTAACGAAGCTGCTCTAATCGCTGCCCGTAAGGACAAGAAAACCATTGGAAAGCAAGACTTTTTCGATGCCATTGACCGCATAGTTGGCGGATTGGAAAAAAGAAGCAAAATCATCAATAAACACGAAAAAGAAGTGATTGCTTACCACGAGTCGGGTCATGCTACAATCAGCTGGTTGTTGGAACATGCGCATCCTTTGGTAAAAGTTACCATAGTGCCACGTGGCAAAGCGCTTGGTGCTGCCTGGTATGTTCCCGAAGAACGCCAGATTACTACTTCGGAACAAATGATGGATGAAATGTGCGCCACTTTGGGCGGACGAGCTGCCGAACAAGTTATCTTCAAAAAGATTTCGACAGGCGCACTCAACGACCTCGAAAAAGTAACAAAACAAGCCTACACCATGGTTGCCTATTTCGGATTGAACAATAAAATTGGAAATATTTCCTACTACGACAGCACTGGTCAACAGGAATATCAATTCCAGAAACCCTATAGCGAGCAAACTGCCCAGGTTATTGATAACGAAGTCAGCAAACTTGTGGAAGAAGCTTATTTGAAAGCAGTTAACCTTCTGGAGACCAATAAAGACAAGCTTTCGAAACTGGCTCAGGTACTTATGGAGAAAGAAGTCATTTTCCGCGACGACCTGGAGCTCATATTCGGTAAACGCCTCTGGGATGAAGGTAAAGACTATCTTGAACTCAACAGAGAAACAAAATCGGAGCCCGAAACCATCGACGACACAAAAACAGTTGACTGATGCATTCCAAATACCGCAAATAAGCATATATTTGTAAAATAGTTTAATCGCCGGGTTATGGATGAATCAACTTCCAAAGAGAAAATTCTCAAGGAAATAAGATTGGGCTTGATGACAAAAATCGAGAACCCCTACAATATCAGCAATACCGAAATTGCGGTTATGCAGCCTTTGGACGAATCCATCGACCTGCAATTTGCTCGCGAACTCTCGGCACTTGGTGGCAAATTTATCTTTTGCGAGAACGAAAACGACCTCACCGACATCCTTAAGATGCTTATCAAGGATGAAAATATAGCCCCCATTTTTTGCAAAAATTCTGAGCTCCAAAGCCATTTGTCCGACGCCGGAATCGAATATCTTTCTGCTGATGAAGATTTGCAAAATTGCAAATCGGGTTTAACCGAATGTGAGTTCCTGATTGCCCGTTTTGGCTCCGTACTCATGTCATCGGCTCTAAGCTCGGGTCGAAAGCTATATTCATATCCCGAATTACATCTGGTAGTGGCTTATGCTTCGCAGCTTGTGCCCGAAATAAGCGATGCCATTATCGGAATGCGCGAACGTTACAATGGCGCCCTCCCTAGCATGCTCACTGTGGTTACAGGCCCAAGCAGAACTGCAGATATTGAGAAAACCCTGGTTTTGGGAGCTCATGGCCCCAAAGAATTGGTCGTATTTTTTATTGACGATTTAATGGAATAAATTTGAAAAATCTCCTCACTCGAACAGCCTCAGGTGCAGTTTTTATCTTATTCGTAATTGGCAGTATTCTGTGGCATCCATGGGCGGTTTTGGCGGTTTTCTTTATGTTCAATGCCGTTGCCTTGTTCGAATTTGCAAGGATGATAGCATCACGATATACCTCGTTCCCCACTTCGTCGTTTATATTTATGGGCAGCATTCTATATCTAATTCTCGGAATTTATGCCAACGGTTGGGCCAATGAAAAAATTCTACTTTCCATGTTACCCCTGATATTTCTTTTCTTCATCAGTGCTCTATATCAGAAAACCGAAGATGTATTCGTCAATCTTGGTTTCAAAATTCTGGGAATCATATATATAGCTATTCCATTTGGATTAATGAATATTGTGGCCAATCTGGGAATTGCCGGACAAGAAAAGCCAGAACCTATTTTTCTCATTGCTTTCTTTGTTTTGGTGTGGGCCAACGACACATTCGCCTATCTCAGCGGAATCACTTTGGGAAAACATCGATTATTCGAGCGCATCTCGCCTAAAAAATCCTGGGAAGGAAGCATTGGGGGAGCCATCATAACCATGACCTTAGCGGGATTTCTGGGTCATTATACCCAAATTTTCGATTCAGTTTCGTGGGTAATCCTGGCTGCAATCATCATATTTACAGCCACTTTTGGCGATTTGGCAGAAAGCCTTTTGAAGCGACACACCCAGGTAAAGGACAGCGGCAGCATTATGCCAGGCCATGGCGGAATTCTTGATCGATTTGATGCTGCAATATTTTCAATCCCCTTTTATTTATTTTTTCTATATTTGTTGCAATAGCCTCGCATATGAAACTACACAAAGAAGGAAGTAAAATAATCCTCGTTTCTCCCGTGTTTATTGCCCTTGCAACCATGATTCTTTGGTATGCCGGTTCTGATTTTTTACCTTTTCAAATCCTGCTCATACTCAGCGCTGTTGTATTTTATTTTCTGATAATTCGATTTTTCAGAGTCCCCAATCGCCAGTTTATCACCAAACCCGGTTTTATCATGTCACCCGCCGATGGCGAGATTGTAGCGATAGAAGAAGTTTTTGAAGATGAATATATCAAAGATAAATGCCTTCAAATCAGCGTTTTTATGTCACCTTTGAATGTTCATATCAATTGGTTTCCCTTCGAAGGAACTGTGAGATATTTCAAATATCACCCCGGAAAATATTTAGTTGCCTGGCATCCGAAATCGAGCTTGCTCAACGAACGAACTTCTGTTTGTGTCGAAAATAAAAACCACGATCTCATCATGATTCGTCAGATTGCCGGGGCAGTTGCCCGAAGAATAGTCTGCTACGCCAAAGAAGGTCATAGCTTTAAGCAAAACGACGAACTTGGCTTCATTAAATTTGGCAGTCGGGTGGATGTATATTTACCCCTGAGCGCCAAGCCTAAGGTAAAGCTGAAAGACAAGGTTGTGGGCGGAAGAACCATTCTTGCAGAGTTTTAATTTTCTTTCATTTCTGCTTTTCGAGAGCCTTCCTTTACCGGAGTATTCAGTGTAACCAAATTAAAAACGTCCGTCTAATCCCAAAACCCAACTGAACCCCAAAACCAATCTATGCTTTAGAGAATCTTAGTCATGAAAAACAAAAAGACCTACATAGAAAAACTTGTGGAACAGGGGGAACATCAAACATTAGATTTCAAATTCGAAATATCCGACTCCAAAAAAATAGCAAGAACGCTGTCCGCATTTTCCAATACCGCTGGCGGAAGTATTCTCATAGGAGTCAAGGACAATGGAGTTATTGCCGGCATTCGGAGCGACGAAGAAATACATATGCTTCAGGCAGCAGCCGAAATGTATTGCCAACCCAAGGTAATTCTAAAATTTACCGAGTTCGAAGTACTTGGAAAAACTGTTCTCGAAGCCACAGTCCCCAAAAATACCGAGGCATTGGTTTCGGCACCCGATAAGAATGGCGATTATAAAATCTATGTTCGACGGCACGACCAAAACATTCTTGCAAACGGCATTTATATCCAAACCTGGAAATTGAAGAAGCAGGAAAATCCAGTACATATCTACTTCTCGAATAATGAAAAATCCTTATTGGAGCTGTTGCGAGAGCATCATTCTATGAGCTTCAGTCAGCTCAAAAAGCATCTGAAACTTACCTCGAACAAACTCACCAAACTCATTGTCGATTTCATTCTTGTCGATATTTTAACCCTCAAAATAACAGAAAAAGGGTATTTTTACCAACTTAATTCTCATTATGTTAACGAAGATGATACAAATCGGTTGATGGAAAAAAATGATTTTAGCAGCAATAAACTCTAATGATAACAGGTTCAAATAGCAAAAAAAGGCACCAATGAAAAATCACACAAACGGTTCGGGAAGTCAGGAGGTCATCAACTATCCCGTTCAGTTCGACCTTAAAATTTTCATGACCACCCCATTGAATCACAATGATAATATTGCCTTGCTGGAGCCGGTTTTAACAAATCTGAATATCCCCTTTTCCAATTGGCGCCACAAAATAAGCGACAAAGGTGTCTATATCAGTTACACAGTTCATGTTACCGTAATATCACAAATTATCCTTAATCAGCTCTACGCCAACCTAAAAGATGTGCAGGGCGTTAAATTTGCCTTATAATGATAACCATTCAGAATATCAGTAAAGTCTTTGACTCTGTAGCAGCTCTGAGCAACCTGAGCCTGCAGGTGGAAAAAGGACAGTTTTATAGTCTCCTCGGTCCCAATGGAGCCGGAAAAACCACCTGCATCAACATCATCTCAAACATTGTAAAAGCCACCTCGGGTCAGGTAATTATTGGCGGATACGATGCTTTGAAAAACGCAAACCACGTAAAAAAACTCATTGGGGTTGTTCCCCAGGAAATTGCTCTGTATGAAGATCTCTCAGCCTATGAAAATTTAAAATTCTGGGGAAAAATAAATCAGGTAAAATCGAGTCATCTTTCGGCAAAAATCGATGAAATTTTAAAACTATTGGATTTATTTGACCAAAGAAATCAAAAAATTTCGGCCTACAGTGGCGGCATGAAAAGGCGGATTAATATTGCTGCTGCCCTCCTTCACAATCCCGAAGTATTGTTTATGGACGAACCCACCGTGGGCATAGACCCCCAAAGTCGCCTGTTTACCTACGAGGTGTTTCAGAAGCTTCATCAGCAAGGAATTACCATTTTCTATACTTCGCACAATATGGAAGAAGTGGAGCGATTGTCGGATAAAATAGGCATCATTGACCATGGTCAGCTGATAGCAGAAGGCAGCCTGCAGGAATTAAAAAGCAGACTCAACATCGAAGAAACACTGGTATTTCACCTGACAAAAACTCCTTCACAACAATTTATCAATCTATTGTCGCAACAGGAAATTAACTTCTACACCGACCAAAACACCCTGTATATCTCATCGGGCGAAATCAACTCAGAACTTGTAAAAATGGTTCAATTGCTCGACAAATCTCAAATGACGATAAATTCCATTGAACTTAAAAAAGTCAATCTGGAAATGATTTTTCTAAAACTTACCGGCAACAAATTAAGAGAATAGCTATGTTACATATTATATATAAAGATTTACTGCAAGCCTTTAAAGATAAAAAAGGCCTTTTACTGTCGTTTCTTTTGCCCATTATTCTCATTTCTCTTTTTGCTCTGGTTTATGGTGGTTTTCAAAACTCACGAAACGATATTGCACAACAAATTTTATTTTGCGATGCCGACCAGTCAGCCCTTAGCAACCAGCTAAAATCGAAACTGGAAGCTCAGAAGGAACTAAAAATCACAACCAAATCAATTGAAGAAGCAGAACAATTAATTATCAATGGCGACTTTCCATCTGCTTTGATTGTTCAAAAAGGATTTTCCGATTCTATTGATGCTGGAAAAAATGCCCCCATAGAATTCATTTTCGACGAGAGCCGCGAAATCGAAATGGGACTCACTCAAAAAGCGCTCATGACGACGCTCATGCCATTTCTTGGAAAACAAGGTAGCAAAGGTCAGATTCACAGTCTCATCGATCAAAAATACGGCTCCGACCTGCCCGATGAGTTGCTTCAGGAAATTCATAACGATGTGGAAAGCCAGTTTTTGGGCGATGCCGGTGGAGAAAGTGCAGGCACAACAGGCATTGTATCCAGAGCAGTTGCAGTAAAAGAAGAAATGCCCTGGGGGTTGATTCAGGCTTTTGCCGGCACCTCGGTCATGATGCTTTTATTTAGTATCGCAGGAATGGGAGGAACATTAATAAGAGAAAGAGAAACCGGAACTCTGAAACGAATTCTCTACAGCCCTGTGAAACCCTGGGAAATTTTAATGGGCAAACTCACCAGCGGGTTTATTTTTGCAATGATTCAAATGACCATTCTTGTGACCTTTGTTTGGCTTGCTTTTGGACTTGACATTTTTCGAAATTTGGGGGGATTGATAATTCTCACTGCTGCTACTGCATTGGCTGCCAGTGGTTTTGGCGTATTTATAGCAGCACTGGCCAAAAACCAAAAACATGTAGAGAGTCTTTCGCTCATCATTATTCTGGTGATGTCGGCATTGGGTGGCAGTATGATGCCCCTGTTTTTATTCCCCGAATTTATGAAAGTGATTGCTCATTTCACACTAAATTATTGGGCCATAGATGGATTTTTTGATGTATTGGGCAGGGATGTCGGCATTGTGGGCGCACTGTATAATTCTTCGGTTTTATTGGCATTTGCCGCCGTTACAAGTTTGCTGGCCATATTTATCTATAATCAAAACCTTAAAAAAGATTTTTAACATGCTGGTCATAATTTCTCCTGCCAAAACCATCGATTTTGATACCCCCATACCAGTAACAGGGTATTCGGAAGCCGATTTCCTAAACGAAAGTAAGCAGATAGCCCAGGAATTGAAGAAACTAAAAGTCGACGAACTTGCCAGCCTTATGGCAATCAGTCCAAAAATAGCATGGCTAACACTGGAGAGATATGCTCAATGGCAACTCCCCTTTCCCTCAGGAGCGGCACGACAAGCAGCTTTTGCATTTAAAGGTGAGGTTTATCATGGGCTCGACATCCATTCACTTTCGCAAAATCAGGTGGAATGGGCGCAGAATCACCTCCGGATTTTATCGGGACTTTATGGAGTTTTAAGACCTTTGGATATGATATTACCTTACCGGCTCGAAATGGGATCGAAATTTTCGTTCCGCCAATATAAGGACCTTTATGATTTCTGGGGACAAAAACTTTCCAAATCGCTGGAATATACGGCCCGCCAAAATAACCATAAAGTTCTCGTGAATCTGGCCTCACAGGAGTACTTCAAATCTGTATCCAATTCAGCTTTAAAGCTTCCAGTGTTAACGCCGGTTTTTAAAGAGTCGAAAGGAGAACATTTTCAGATTGTGAGTATTTTTGCTAAAAAAGCCCGCGGACTTATGGCAAGATTTATCATTGAAAATCAATTAAATACCATTGATGAGCTCAAACTCTTCGACAAGGAAGGCTACTATTTTAACCACTCCCTTAGCACAAAAAACGAACTAATATTCACACGCTAATGATAATTACACTCTTTATTCCATGATTCATATCTGTATTAATCGGTATCTGGAGCATCTTTAAAAAGAAGAATATTCTGGCTTTCTTCTTTATTTTTATGGGCATCATTTTAGCTGCTGTGGGATGGGTTGTGGTGTATTTATATCCCCATACTTTGCCTTTTTAATTTAATTCATTTTGGAAAAAGAAGTGCACAAAACCCAAAGCAGTTATTAACAATACTGGCTTTCATTAACCTATACGAAATTTTTCAACCGCCTGATTATACTCTGTTTTCGCTTCAGAGTTATCAATAATTTCTATTTAATAAAATTAGCAAAACACCTTTTTAACTTCCCTTTATCAACTTTAATTTAGTATCATATTTAAACCGTTGACTTTTGGTATAAAACTACTAAAATGCCACCGTTCTTAGTTTAGATGAAACCAACTTATACTAAGAAAGTGAACAATCAAATTTAGGGCATCTGACTATGGACAGCCCAACGGTATGCTTATAGAGAACCTAACCACCTGGTGACTTCCTTTTTGGACCTCTCACTTGAATTTCGAACATCTTATTGAAAGAATTGGGTTTTATATGAGTAAAATAAAGGGCGAAAATGAAAAAACGCTTAGTCATTTTTATTTTGTATATATTGTTAATTGGCAGCTCAAATGTAATCTGGAGTCAGCCGAATCCGGGCGAGTCATCGCCGGGTGCTGCCAGTGGTCACACGGTAGGATATGTGCCCGGGGGTGGCGCAGACCTCTATAGCAGCATACTTCTGCTGATGGTATCTGCCTTGCTCTACATTTTCTTTAAGCTTCGATGGAATGTGTTTGATTATGTTCAATCCATTAAAAAGAGATTTCAACGAGCCAAGTTCTCGTTTTTCTATACCATATCAGCACTTAAATCCTGATGTAATTCTTGTACTCGCCTGCTCTGTAACCAGTTATATGCTCTAATTTATAGAGAAGATAGCTGACCAGGCCAAACTTTTTTTTGGTTGGATCGAAATCAAAACTCCAGTTCTTTCGCGAAATACGGTTCTTCATCACTTGTGGATGTTCACTTTGAAATCTGGCAAGTGAATCGACTGTAGAATAGTCGAATTGGTTTTTGGGTTGGTGCTTTTTCACATAACTATCGCTGTGCCACAGCTTCATAAAATTATTGATTTTGGCACTTTGCAATTCGGGGGGCTTTACCCAACCATAATGGTAAATGTAGGTGTCGATGAGTTTCACTTTGAGTTTTTGTTGACCAAGCCGAAAACCCTGAGCATCCTTATACGATTTTATACCCAACCCATTTCTGATAATTCTGATTTCGCGGCGATACCATTTCCGGCTATCTCCAACAAAATCATAAGACCCGTAAAAATGCAAATATTTAAAAAGCAAGCCCTGAACTTCGCTGTCACTCTTATATTTCAGCATAGCCTTCTGTATGGTATCTAAATATTTCTCGTGAACCACCTCGTCGCCCTGAATATAAAAGCACCAATCCGAATCGCTGGAAATATGGGCAAGTGCTTTGTCGGTTTCCATGGCCAAAACTCTTCCACCATCACGCAGACTCATGTCCCAGCGGGTTTCTACAATTTTTATTTTCGATGAATCAATCCCCCGAATCAATTCCAATGTGGCATCGTCCGATTCTCCCACTGCCACAACAAATTCATCGCAAATAGGCAGAATACTCATAATGCTCTCCACTACCGGATAATCGTAGAGAATGGCATTTCGAATAAAGGTGAATCCGCTGATTTTCATTTTTTTGCTTGCCGCTTAATAGTTGACAATTCCAGTATAATTGGAAGGAGTGATTTGTCGAAGTTCGACTTTAATTGATTCCGAAACGTCTAAGCTATTGATAAAAGAAGCCATGGTTTGCGCATTCATTTTATGATGAGTTCTGGTGAGTTCTTTGAGTGCTTCATAGGGATTGGGATAATTTTCGCGTCGGAGAATGGTTTGGATGGCTTCGGCCACCACAGCCCAGTTGTTTTCTAAATCCTCATTAATTTTCAGCTCATTGAGAATAAGTTTTCCCAAGCCCTTTCGGAGCGATTGAAGCGCAATGAGGGTATGCGCCAGCGGAACCCCAATATTTCGGGTGACCGTGGAATCTGTTAAGTCGCGTTGCAATCGCGAAACTGGCAATTTGGCTGCCAAATGCTCGAACAACGCATTGGCCAGCCCCAGATTTCCTTCGGAATTCTCAAAATCGATGGGGTTAACCTTATGCGGCATAGCACTGGATCCTACTTCACCGGATTTTATTATTTGCTTAAAATAATCCATTGATATATAAGTCCATATATCGCGGTTTAAATCAAGAAGTATATTATTAATCCGCTTTAAATTATCGAAGAAAGCCGCCAGATAATCGTAATGTTCTATTTGCGTTGTGTTCTGCAATCGCATTAATCCCAGGTGATTATGAGCAAATTCGTTACCAAATTGTACCCAGTCGATCTGATGATACGCAATATGATGGGCATTAAAGTTTCCGGTAGCACCACCAAATTTAGCTGCAAAAGGAATGTCTTGAAGCATGGCCAACTGATTTTTAAGCCGCTCAACAAACACATATATTTCTTTCCCCAAACGGGTTGGAGAAGCCGGCTGACCGTGGGTTCGGGCCAGCATAGGAATCTGGCGCCAGGTTTCGGCCATTTGGGTTAACTCTTTGAGCAACTCGTCGAATTCGGGCTTTAGAACCTCAGAAAAGCCATGCTTCAGGCTCATGGGAGTAGCGGTGTTATTAATATCCTGGCTGGTGAGCCCAAAATGGATAAATTCCTTGAAGGAGCCAATTTTCATCAACTCAAATTTCTCTTTTAAAAAATACTCAACGGCTTTTACATCATGATTGGTAGTATTCTCTATTTCTTTAATTCTAAGGGCATCGACCGATGTAAAATTCTCGTATAACTTTCGAAGTTCCTGAAAACCACTTTGATCGAATGAAGCCAATTGAGGCAAGGGCAATTGACAAAGAGCAATAAAATACTCTACTTCAACCCAAACCCTGTATTTAATCAATCCTTCCTCCGAAAAAAAGGCTGCCAGTTTCCAAGTCTTGTTTCTGTAGCGTCCATCAATTGGCGATATGGCATTAAGATGCGAAAGTTCCATTGTCATTAAAATTTTTTACAAAGATACATATTTACCCGGAAACCTATGAGCTTCAACATACATTGGCTTTCAAACCACAACAGAAATCCGTACTCTTTTGGGGAAAAAAATGAGAACAAACGAACCAAATTATCATCGGAGACGCGCCCCGGAAAAGGCTCGTATTTTAATGATTTTCAGGTTAATTAATGTTAAGATACAAACACACCCCATCAATGTTAACACGAAAACATTTAGTTTTGGCGCAAAATAGAATTTGAATGAAATACCGATTAATACTGGATTTTGGGAACACTCTAAAGAAAATTGCCGTATTTGGTGACGAAACCATGCTCGATTACAGAGCTACAGAATCCGATGCCATTCAGATTATTGAAGAATTCAGGCAAACCTACAAATCGCTGCAGCATGCCATTCTTTGCAATGTGGTTAAAGTAGATATTCATTTAATTGCCTATTTGAAATCGAATTTCAGTTTTGTGCATTTTACCCACGAAACCGCCATTCCCATTCAAAACCAATATCTTACTCCCCAAACCCTGGGAAAAGACAGACTGGCAGCAGCCATTGGAGCCTGGCACACTTTTCCATGTGAAAATATTTTAATCATTGATGCAGGCAGCAGCATAACCTACGATTTGGTGAGTAAAACGGGCGAATATTTGGGGGGAGCCATTTCGTTGGGCATTCGACTTAAAGCCAAGGCACTTCATCAATTTACCGATATGCTTCCTTTGGCAACGATTCCGGAGAACGCACCAATGCTGGGGAACGACACTATGACGTGTTTAAATAGCGGCATTGTGAATGGAATAATTGCCGAAGTAAATGGCATGATTGAAAATTACCAATCGCTTTACAGCGATTTAAAAATAATTTTAACCGGTGGTGATGTTTATTATTTTGAAAAAAGCCTAAAATATAACATCTTTGTAGCCGAAAATTTAGTGCTAAAAGGCTTAAATTATATACTTCAGTTTAATGAACAATAGAACAATTTCATTACTCATTATCACTATTTTGGCCATTTTTGGCTTTAAATTGTACGCGCAGGGAGATGTTACTTCCCCTTATTCGTTTATTGGATTGGGCGATAATTATAAAAAAGGAAATATCAGAGCCCTGAGTATGGGCGGCATTGATATAGCTTTGCGCAACAATATGTATATTAACATGGTAAATCCTGCGGGGCTCTCCGGAATTGACTCCTTGTCATTCGTGGGCAATTTGGGTGTCGGCCTCACCAACAGCTCCTATCGCACCAGCGATTTGACCAGTAAATTTTCATCGGCCAATATTAACCATCTGGGTATTGCATTTCCTTTGGCCCGATGGTGGAAAACTTCTCTGGTCATACTTCCATACTCATCGGTAGGATATGAGGTTTATGATTATAGCGAAGTTGAAAATGGAGGAACTACAAAATTCATCTACGAAGGAGATGGCGGTTTAGATGCCATAACCTGGGGAAATGCCTTCTCCATTAATAAAAGACTTGCCATTGGCATCAACTCAACCTATTATTTTGGAAAATTAGATCACAGCAAGGGCGTTACTTTCCCCGACTCCGCCTTTATTTTCAATACCTTGGTAAAAGAAAAGGTGGTGCTAAAAGGGTATTTCTTCGAAGCAGGTATTCAATATCATCAACCCCTGAATGCTACCAATACCCTTTCGTTTGGACTTACCTACGGCAATAACTCCAAATTAAATACCACCTTCGACTACGTATCGATGACCTATTTTGGCAACGATGTTTACAATAATTCATCAATAGATACCATTCGAATCTGGAGCGCACAAAAAGCAACCCTAACTCTTCCCTACACTTTTGGAGCTGGAATAGCTTGGGTAAAGGAGAACAAACTCACCGTTGGTTTCGATTTTCACTTTGAAAACTGGGAAAAATTCAAATATAAAGACCAAAACATTGGCTATAGTAATAAATTATCGGCAAGCATAGGAGCGGAATTTATTCCTGAAAGTAACACACTTTCAGCCTATTGGAAGATGGTTCACTACAGAATGGGCTTCCGCTACGAACATCTCGGCATGAAATTTGAAGATACAGAACTTAAAGAATATGCTCTTTCGGTTGGATTTGGATTACCCCTACGCAAAAGCAAAACTTTTGTTGATTTAGGCTTCGAGCTGGGACAAAACGGAACCATAGATAAGTCGCTGATTCAGGAAAGATATTTCAGGGTTTTACTTGGTATAGCCATAAAAGAAACCTGGTTTAGAAAAAGTAAATATTTATAAAATTAATAATAATGAAAAATTTTAAAATTCTCTTAGTAGTCTTGGCCCTCTTAGCAGGTGGAATCAACGTTTTTGCGAATGGAGTTACCAGCAGAAATTCAATGATTTCAATTGACAACAATTCTCAGGGAGGCGGTAAATATGGTGCCGACAGCGTTGCCTGTATAACCAATCTTTCGCTGTATCAGGAATATTTCAAACAATGGAAGTCAACCGACTATACCGGCAATGCTGTGCTGGATGCCTTGGTTCCATGGAGAAAAGTATTTTTTTCCTGCCCCAAAGCATCACAAAACATGTATCTGGATGGCCTGAAAATGATGAATTACAAATTTGAGAAAGCTCCTGATAATCAAAAAGATGCTTATATGGACACCATAAAAATGGTATATCTTCAGCGTTTGGAAAATTTCCCAACTAAAGGAACTCAGAACATGAAGGGCGAAATTTATGGAAGACTTGGCGTTGATATGATGACCCTGACCCCCGACAGATGTGAAGAAGCCTATGGCTTTTTAAAAGAATCTATTGCACTTGAGCAAGACAATGCCTCGGTTAGCAGCTTGGTTTATTATTTCAGAGCAACCATAAAGAAGGTAAAAAATGGCAAGGCCGAAGAGTCGAGTGTTGTTGATACATACGACGAACTCAGCAGTTTGATTGAGTCGAATATAGAGAAAAATGCCAATAACCCCAAGGTTTTAGCACAATGGCAAAACGCACAGGGAAGTATAGAAAGTACTTTTGAGCCTTATGCAACCTGCGACGCTTTGGTAGGTATCTATGCTAAAAAATTCGCCGATAACAATAGTGATATCTCTTTGCTTAAAAAAATTACCAAAATACTGAAGAAGAAAAAATGTACCTCTTCTGAATTATTTTTTGGTGCTACAGAAAAGCTATACCAGCTGGAACCAACACCAAGCTCTGCTATCTTGATGGGTAAAATGCTCATAGAGAAAGAAAAATACACCGAAGCAAGTAAATACCTCGAAGAAGCTGTTGGTATGCTCGAAACCCCCAAGGAAAAAGCCGATGTGTTGAGCGATTTGGCCAAAATATACTACAAACTCAACCAGTTCTCCAAATCGCGCAGCTATGCACGCCAATCGCTGGAGCTAAATCCTACAGACGGAATGCTCTATATCATGATTGGCGATATGTATGCTGCATCGGCGTCGGAGTGTGGAGGCAACGAGTTCTCGAGCAAAGCTGCATATTGGGCTGCTGTTGACAAATATGTTCAAGCCAGAAATGCCGACTCATCTATTGCAGAACTGGCAAACTCCAGAATTGCAACTTATTCAAAATATTTCCCAACAACAGAAACCATTTTCTTCCACGATCATAAGGAAGGCGATTCTTATTCACTGGATTGCTGGATTGGGGAAACCACAACCATTAGAGCCGCTAAATAACTTGTTTTGAATCTGTTATCGATATACAAACTCATTTTTAAAAGCATAACCATCATTTCATTGATGGTTATGCTTTTTTCTTGTGAGAACAATATGAATGTAATTAAATCATTAACAGTTCAGGATACCCTCCCCACCGAAACAGTGAAGGATCTTGTGGTTCAATATACCGATTCGGGAAAACTCAAAGCCATTATTAAAAGTCCGCAATTAGACAAATACTCCGGAGAAAATTCCTATATGCTGTTCCCCAAAGGGATACATGTTGTTTTTTATGATTCCGCTGATATAGCATCATCCGAGATTAAAGCGGATTATGCCATTAGCTACGACAAAAAAAAACTTATGGAGGTTCGGAAAAATGTTATCATCTTTGACTTTAAAAATGGGAAGGAGCTATACACCGAAGTTTTGTTTTGGGATCAGACAGAAAAGATTATATACAATAACGCATTTGTAACCATTAAAGAAAGTGGGCGAATTATGCATGGAGACAGCATGAGGGCAAATGAAAACCTGGAACATTTTGAACTTTTTCAAGTAAGAGCAACCATAGATATTGTGGAGAAAGATAGTACACAACAATGAGCGAATTTCAAATAATAATCTGGAGTCTGGTTTTTTCAGCCTTTTTTAGCGGGCTCGAAATTGCTTTTATACGCTCATCGAGACTCAAACTGGAGCTTGAGAAAAAAGGGAGCTCCAGTCCATGGTTATATAATATTTATCGACAACCCAGTAAAATGATTGCTTCTTTGTTGCTTGGCAACAATATAGCACTGGTAATTTATGGTTTTGCTATCTCCGATGCACTCCAACAACCCATTACCGATTTTATTGGAAGCAACAACGAATTTATCCTCCTTCTTTTGCAAACACTTGTTTCTACTATCATCATACTTGTTTTTGCTGAATTTATTCCCAAAGCCATTTTTAGCATCAACCCCAACCAAACCTTAAAGTTTTTTTCTATCCCCGCATTTATTCTTTACTATTTGTTTTCGCCAATAGTTGTTTTCATTTATTGGTTAGCCAAAAACATAATTCGTTTACTGTTTGGCATCAGGGTTAAAGGAGAAAGCAATACTTTTTCGGCCAACGAGCTAAACGAGCTGGTTCAGGATATCAACGACGTGGAAGAGTCCATTGCCATTGGCGATTCGGAAAAAGAAATATTCAAAAATGCCATAGAATTTCGTACCGTTAAAATTCGTGATTGTATGATTCCCCGAACCGATATGGCTTCGATTGATGTGAATGACGAACTGGAGACTCTAAAAAGTCTATTTGTTAAAACAGGGCATTCCAAGGTTGTGGTTTACAACGACAATATTGACAATATTATTGGCTATGTTCACAATTTCGACTTGTTCCATACTCCGCAAAATATACAGGCCATTCTTAGGCCCATTGACTATCTCCCCGAAACCATATCAGCTCAAACGGTACTTTCGATGTTAATTAAGAAAAACAAAACCATCGCTGTGGTAGTTGATGAGTTTGGAGGTACCAGCGGATTGGTTACCCTGGAAGATGTGATGGAAGAGATATTTGGAGAAATTGAAGATGAACACGATAGAGATAATATTGTTCACAAGAAGCTGAAAGAGAACGAGTATGTGTTCTCGGGCCGAATTGAAATTGATTTTATCAATGAAAAATATCAACTCAAAATTCCAGAAGGCGACGATTACGAAACCCTGGCAGGATATCTCATTATTAACAGTGGCAGCATTCCTAAACCTGGCGAAATAATTAAACTCAGAGAATATTCCTTTACCATACTCAAAGCCACCGAAAACCGTATCGAAACTATTAAAGTGACCCTTATACCTTAGATAAACTAAATTTCAGGCTTTTATTCATCCGGCTTAAAATGGCAGATATTGCTTTGGTTTTGGGCTTCTTTTCTTTTCAATACTAAGAATCTATCTAAGCTGGCGAAGTATCCGACATCATTTCAGCACTTTCCAAATTTTATTACAATGAATTAATATTGGACAAAAAGATTATTAGTGGAAATTTAACATTACACGTACGAGTTAATATGCTACATTTGCGAGGTCAAACCACACACTCCTAAATTCTACCGAACATACCCGACTCTTTTCCATATAACAGAAAGAATTGAGTCACAAACAAGCTTCTTTGAGCCGAAGCTAATAAAAAAGAGAAAACCATGAAAATTTTAAATTTATTTGGGTTATTAGCAGTTGGAGTTGTAATCTCCACATCTTGCAGCAAGCAATTACCGCAATTGGAAGAAAATCCTGATGGCACATCAAATAATGCCGTTACTATGAAGGATGTAAAAGCTTCCGAATCGTTTAACTGGGAAACATCTGCTGTTTCAAATATCCACATTGCCACCCTCGACAGACAAAATCAGGCTGTTGCAGGTGTTAAAGTGAGCGTTTATACCGATTTCAAAGAAAATGGCGGTTCGGCCATTATCAATGGTATTACCAACGAAGACGGGATTTTTGAGCTCGACTACAGAATCCCAAACCATTTGACTGAAGTTGTTATTGCAACCGATCATATTGGATTTGTAAACGAAGCCAAAGTACCAGTTCAAAATGGACAGGTAATGTTTACCTTTGGTGGAACTCCAACCAGCTTTGCCAGCCAGTTGTTTACCCCTGCTCCTCAGTCAGCTACTCTAAAAAGTCAAAACAACACCAATATCACAATCAATTTGATGGGCACATATAACAGTGTTGGTGTTCCAAATTATCTCGAGCCTGTTGGCGATTATATTACTCCAGCGATGATGGCAGATATCAATAATGCATTGCCTGAAAACAGACCTGTTCCTACTTATCATCCAGAGTATCTTTACGATGTTAACCGTCAAAACCTTACTCTTACTGAAGATGCCGATGTTTGGATTACCTTTGTTTCTGAAGGTGCCGGTTATAAAAATGTATTGGCCTATTATACCTACCACAGAGATTTTCCTCCACAAACCACAGCCGATGTAGAATCTTGTACCGTTGTTTTCCCCAATGTTTCTTTTAATGGAAGCGGTGGTGGATTAACTCCTGGTGACAAAGTTTTTATTGGAAATTTTGAAGCCGGAACTGTTATTGCCTGGATTCTGATGCGCAATGGCTGGGATCAAACTTCTCAAACTGCTACTACAGGTTTAGGACTTCTCTACAGTGATAAATCTTTAAATCCTGAATCGAACCCAACCTATAAGCAACATGTAGTTCTGTTGGAAGATGCTGAAAACGACCGTTTTGTAGTAAGTTTCGAAGATTTAATCCGTCCAGGCGGCGACAACGATTTTAACGATGCCATATTTTTTGCTACCGTTGACCCTATTGAAGCTGTTGAAACCGATGGTTTTCCTCCATTAGATCCAACTCCAACAGATACCGACGGTGACGGAGTTTCTGACGACATAGACGAATACCCAACTGACCCTGAACTGGCTTTCAATAACTACTATAGCAGCGAGAATCATTACGGCACTCTGGCATTCGAAGATTTATGGCCATCGACAGGTGACTATGATTTCAATGACCTTGTAATCGATTATAATTTCAACAGAGTTACAAATGCTCAAAACAAAGTGGTTAAATTAATCTCGAAATTTGTTGTCAGAGCCATAGGTGCAAGTTTCCACAATGGTTTTGGTTTCGAAATGGAAGGAATCAGCCCCAGTCAGATCGCTTATGTGAATGGTCAAAATCTTTTGCATGGAATCGTAACAGTAAACAGCAATGGAACAGAAGCTGGTCAATCGAATGCTACCATTATTGTTTTTGACGACGCATGGGATCATGGACACGGCAATACCCGTACCGACCGCGACTTCATTGTTCCCGACACTATGACACTTGAATTAAAACTTACTTCGCCCATGACTGTTGGAAATTTTGGACTGGCTCCATTTAACCCATTCATCTTTGTAAATGGCAACAGAGGCAGAGAAGTTCACCTGGCCGACTATAACCCCACCGATTTGGCCGATTATGGCTTCTTTGGCACCAACGACGACACCTCTTTGCCAGTATCGGGCAGATTCTACAAAACAGAAAACAATTTACCTTTTGGCTTGAATATTGTCAGTAAATTTGATTATCCTATTGAAAAGGCTCCAATAAATAGTGCCCATTTGAAATTTATCCCCTGGGTAGAGAGCAACGGCGAACTTTTCGAGGATTGGTATATGGACAATGCCAACTACAGAAACAACGACTTCATTTATCACATCGAATAAATTCTTTTTAAAATCATCATCAATAAAGGCTGTCAAATCTATTTTTGACAGCCTTTTTTTATTCTTCAATTGGAACTTTCCCCAAAAGAATCCTGGGTGAATACTATAAGAAAGGGCTAAAAGTCTGATAGGAATTGATGATGAATGAATTGCAAAAATTAGCACATACAGGTTTTAGAGTCAACCAGACTCCGGATCACAATCCACAGAAAACAGGGAAACTATTCTTTTGTTAATTGAGAGATAATGTGCTCCATGCCAATATTTTCGGCAACGGCTTTGTAGTTTCGAACCAAACGGTGTCGTAAAATCTGATGGGCCACTGCTTTAACATCTTCTATATCGGGGCTAAATTTACCGTTAATGGCTGCATGACATTTTGCGCCGATAACCAGGTACTGCGATGCGCGCGGACCAGCACCCCAACTCAGATATTCGTTGGTGATTGAATGAGCCATTTCGGTTTGAGGACGGGTCTTCGCCACTAATTTAACTGCATATTCAAACACATTGTCAGGGACAGGGATTTTCCTGATAAGATCCTGGAAAAAGAGAATTTCTTCGGCAGTAAATACAATTTCTGTTTTGGTTTTAGAGAGGCCGGTGGTGGCTTTCACGATATCAATCTCTTGACGGAAAGTTGGATAATCGAGTACGATATTAAACATAAACCTATCGAGCTGAGCTTCGGGTAATGGATATGTTCCTTCCTGTTCTATGGGGTTTTGTGTAGCGAGAACAAAGAAAGGCTTTTCGATGAAATAGCTTGTTCTTCCTACTGTAACCGATTGTTCCTGCATAGCTTCGAGCAAGGCAGATTGAGTTTTTGGAGGCGTTCGGTTAATCTCGTCGGCTAAAATAATATTTGAAAAAACCGGACCCTGAATAAATTTGAACTCTCGCGATTCGGTAAGTATTTCTGAGCCAATAATATCCGATGGCATTAAATCGGGGGTAAATTGGATTCGCTTGTAACTCAAACCCAAAGTTTGAGCTATCGTATTCACAAGCAGTGTCTTGGCAAGGCCGGGAACCCCCAGAAGCAGGGCATGACCTTTACTAAAAATACTGATGATAACGTCGCGCACCACCTCATCCTGGCCAATGATTACCTTGGCAATTTCCTGGGTGAGCACTGTATATTTTTTTTCAAAAGCCTTTAGAGCTTCTACATCGGATGCGAAAAATGTCATAGGGCTCATTAGTTTTTCTTATTCAGAATTTGGCTGTAAAAGTCGCAGCCGGAATAGTTGTCGACAACACGGATATAGGCATCCTTTGCATGAATGATAACCCATTCGTCCAGAATTTTTTGGTGCTTTTTCTTTAAAGCTATCTCATAAATCTTATCGTAATCACTATCGATATTGGCCTTATGAGGTTCTGTTTTTTTAACGAGTTTCAGAAGACGAAACGCTTCCTTGTTTTTGTCGGTGGTGAAAGAAACAGGTTTACTCACATCGCCCACTTTTAGTTTATCGACAGTATAAAACACTTTTGGATCCAAGTCTTCGGCCTGAAACACATTGCTTCCGGTTTGGGGATTGATTAGATATCCGCCTGCAAGCCGGTTCGGATTATCGGAAAACATTTTCACCGCATCGTCGAAAGTATACGTTCCCTTTTGAATAAGGTTATAAATACTGTCGAGATAGCTCACTGTATTTTGAAGTTGAACAGGCGACACTTTGGGTTTGATGAGGATGTGACGAACGTTGACAAACTCTTTCTGATTCTCAATCATTTGAATAAGGTGAAACCCCGCTTCAGTTTCAACAATACCGCTGATTTCGCCATCTTTTAGCGTAAAAGCCACATCTTCGAATTCGGGGTATAACTCTCCCCTGCCATACATTCCCAGCTCACCGCCTTTTTTGGCCGAGCCCGGGTCTTCGCTATAGAGAATCGCCAATGTGGCAAAGCTTTCACCTTTTAAAATACGACCTCTAAAGCCGAGAAGCCTTTCCTTTACTTCCAGCTTTTGAGCTTCGGAAATAACAGGTTCTCTAACCAATTCAGCCACATAATATTCGGCATTGATCAGAGGAAGGCTGTCGTAATGGATTTCTTTATAATAGGCCTTAACTTCTTTGGGAGTAATCCCCACATTTTTAACAATTTCGCCCTGCACATTCGATTGAAGCAACTGATTTTTAACCACATCGCGCATTTCTTCTTTAAACTCATCAACCGATTTGCCGTAATACTCTTCCAGCTTTTCTTTAGATCCAAACTGAGAAATAAAATAGCGGAATCTGCGGTCGAGCTCCTGATCCACACTACTTTCGGCTACCACAATACTATCCACATCGGCCTGATTGAGAAGAAGGTTCTGGAAAATAAGGTCTTTAAGAATTTCGCATTTCAGCGATTCGCGGCTTCCTTCAATAAAACCCTGCATGCGGTATTGCAGATATTGGGTTTCTATTTCCGATTTCAGAATAACATTGGAACCTACCACGGCTACCACCTGATCGAGAATTTGATTCTCTTCGACATCCGACAACGATTTTGTTTCCTGGGCAATGGAATTTACAGACCCTGCCAGCAGACAGCCAATAAAGACTAAATATATGGTTATATTCTTCATAGTGTGGATGTTAGTATATTTCGATTTTATCATTTTCTAATGCTGCATTGTAAATATCTTCTTCGAGTTTTTTAAACAATTCGATTTTCCGTTTATTGAGGATGATATTTTTAATTTTCTCCCGTTCAAAATCAATTGGGCTAATTTGTTCTTTTATTTTAAAATCAATGATATTGATGAAGTACCAATGATTAAAGTCTTTTATCTCGATAAAATTATTGTTATGAAGGTAAAGCTCCTGATTAAAGGTAACTATAGGAACACGTTTTGCCATTTCGTTGAAAGAAGTCCATGCATCGCTGTTGAGAAAAAAATCGGTGGCATTTTTCTTACAGAATTCATCGACTGCGGCTTTATGTGAGTCAAAATCGGAATAATCTTTCATGTGTTTTCGAGCCAAAGCTACCCTATTCGACTGAACAGGAATTTTGATGAAAGCAAATCGAACGATGTTCTCTTTTAGCTCAAAATCGGCGGTATGAGTTTTATAATAATCCATTATTTCCTTATCGGTGACTTCCACATTCAAGCGTATATCGACCAATCGTTTTTTAAATTCGTAAATAATGAGATTGTTTTCGTAGGTTTTCAGTTGCTTCCTAAAATCTTTAAGGCTATCGGGGAGGTTTTTTATGGCATGTTGAAGCAGAATTTCCTGTCGCACCCAATTATCTACAAAACTATTGATTAACTGAATGCTATCGGTTTTGCCAATATTGGGCAGAATATTCCCCGAGAACTCGGAGATATATAAATATTTATCTCCCACCTTTGCAAGGATAATATCGCCGCTGCTGTGTCCGCCGTTACTACACGAAGACCAGAAAAAAAGCGAGAGCCCCAGCACCCATATTAGATTAATTTTCTGCATGTTATAAGATTTCGGGGGAGAAAACTGGCGTTTTCTCCCCCAATTCTCTGTATTATTTAGTTAACCCATTTTTCTTTATATCTTCCAGAACAGTCTGGTCGATAACCACAGGGTATTTCATTCTAAGCGAATCTACCCATTCTTTCTCCAATTGATTTTGATAATCGGAAATGACCATTCCACGACATTCGTCGAGTGTTTTAGGGGCTGGGTTCATTTTCTCGTGAATTCGCACCAAGGTAAGCGGAGTTCCCTGTTCGTTTTCAAATACCTTATAACTTCCAGCTTTCCATTTGGTCTCGTCAACATCTTTATTATCGCCTTCAGCGAACTTTCTTCTTTCGAATTTCACTGCTTTCAAGCTATCGTTATTAATTTCGGCTAGGATGTCTTCATCGGCTTTTTTGAGCTGAATGAGCCCTTGAACAGTGGCAAAAACATCGGGGTTGGTGAATGTGAAAATGGAAGCATCTACGCGCTTTCCCCAATTATATTCACTTTGATGTTGTTTATAGTAATTCTGATAGCCGGCAGTATCTTTTACAGCTTTCGACCACACCACTTCGTCCATTAAATCGAACAACAGAATGCCATCTTTGTATTCGTTCATGAGAATGGCAAATTCCTTGTATTTCATTTCGAGATGCCGGTCTTCATATTCAATTACTTTATTATCAACAAATTCCTGATATTTTTTGTAGGTGTACTTTTTATAGTCTGTGATGGAAGCTTTCTTTCCGCTTTTTTGAATATAATCTACCAATTGATATTGATTATAAGATTCGTTTCCAATGGTAAAAAGTTTCTGAGTAAATCCCTTTGCTTTTTCCATATCGAATTTATGTTGCAGCAAGGTAGTATCTAAAAGTGCTATCAATTCCTGAAGAGCCTGGGGGTTTTCGGTAAAACCTTCTTCTTTTTTAACCTGGGCAATTTTCGATTGACGGCCTTTTTCGCTTCTTACGTCTTTTTTCAGGCGGTCTTTGATTTCGTTTTTCACGCTTTCGAAACTGCCCACCGGTTTTTGACCTAAAAACTTCACAATATGCCAGCCATACATGGTTTGAACGGGTTTTGAAACCTCACCAATGGTTTTAAATTCTGATACCTGTTTTATAAATACAGGAACCATTCTGTTAGCTCCAAACCAGGGCAATTCGCCCCCTTTAACAGCAGAGCCTTTATCGTCGGACATGATTTTTACCAGGTCTTCGAAAGATTCGCCGTTTTGCAATCTGGCATAAATCTGGTCGATTTTTTCTTTGGATGCCACAGGATTGTAGGCGGAATCGCCGGGAATATCTTTAATAAAAATATGAGCCACCTGCACCTTGCCAATGGCAGGAATTTCGTCGGTTTTAATAATCAGGTGGTAGCCAAAACGGGTGCGAACCGGCATAGAAATCTGGTTTAGTGGAAGACTATAAGCAGTCACTTCGAATGGATAAAGCATATCGAAAACCGTAAAATAACCCAAATCGCCTTTATTACCAATTCTTGGCGGACGCTGGCCTTCGGCAGGAGCATCCTGAGCCGAACGGTCGTCGGAGAATTTTACAGCAGCTTCTTCGAAGGTTAGCTCATTGCTCACAATTCTGTCTCTTATTTTATTGATTTTATTGTAGATACGAGCTGTATCTTCGGGCAGAGCATCTTCATCTAAAAAGAGAAGAATATGACTCACTCTAACATCCTTCTGCATTCTGTCGTAGGCTTCGGACATCAAAGTTTCGTTGATATCTTCGTCAACCAGATAAGGTTTGGCCAACTGCTCGCGGTATCCGAGCAGTTCTTTTTTGAATGCCGGAATGGTGTCTTTTTTTAAGGCTTTGGCCTCGTTCACTTTCAATCGGAAATTGGTATAGAGTACCAGATATTCGTCGATTGACTTTTTATCGAATGATTTATCGGTGTTGTTTTTTTGGTAGATATTCCAAAACTCTTCGACGGTGATTTTTTCGTCGCCAACCGACATGAGGGTTTGTTGGGCATTTTGCGCCTGGGTTTCAACTAAAAACAATGTTGATAGAAGGGTGAACAATAAAACTTTATAGAACTTCATAATTAATAATTTAACCTTTGATTTATAATGATTTATGAACGACTGTAATTCGGAGCTTCGCGGGTGATAGAAACATCATGGGTATGGCTTTCGGCGACTCCGGCAGTGGTTATTTTGGTAAAACGGGCTTCGTGGAGTTTGAAAATATTGGCCGAACCGGTATAACCCATTCCGGCTCTCAGCCCCCCTACAATTTGGTGAATTACTTCGGACAAACTGCCTTTATAGGCAACGCGGCCAGTAATTCCTTCGGGGACGAGTTTTTTAATATCATCTTCCATATCCTGAAAATAGCGGTCTTTGCTTCCATGTTGCATGGCTTCTATGGAACCCATTCCGCGATAGGATTTGTATTTTCGGCCTTCGTAGATGATGGTTTCTCCGGGCGACTCGTCAACGCCGGCAAACAAGGAGCCTGCCATGATGGTGTGAGCTCCGGCGGCCAGGGCTTTCACTATATCACCTGTGTAGCGGATACCGCCGTCGGCAATAATAGGGACACCACTTCCTTTGATGGCTTCGGCCACATTGAGAACAGCACTGAGCTGAGGAACCCCTACGCCCGCAATAATGCGGGTGGTACAGATGGAACCTGGACCAATGCCCACTTTTACGGCATCGGCACCAGCATCAACCAAAGCTTTGGCAGCTTCGCCGGTGGCAATATTTCCCACCACAATATCGATGTGAGGGAACTTTAGTTTCAGCTTGGCAAGCACGGTAATCACGCTTTTGGTATGACCATGCGCTGTATCGATAACGATGGCATCGACATCGGCTTTGATGAGAGCTTCGGCTCTTTCGAGACTGTCGCCACCAATTCCAATGGCAGCAGCCACACGCAAACGACCCATTTTGTCTTTGCAGGCATTGGGGCGCTCTTTAATTTTTATAATATCGCGGTAGGTAATCAACCCCACGAGTTTATTGTTTTTATCAACTACGGGGAGTTTTTCGATTTTGTGTTCCTGAAGAATATCGGCTGCTTTTTCGAAGTCGGCAAATTCGTTGGTGGTAATCACAGTGCCGGTCATGACTTCGGAAACTGGTTTATTGGGGTTTCGCTCGAAGCGCAAATCGCGGTTGGTAACGATACCCACGAGCTCGTTGTACTTGTTTACAACAGGAATACCCCCGATTTTATATTCGGCCATGAGCCTGAGGGCATCGGCCACCAAAGCATTAGAGTGCAGGGTAATGGGATCGATAATCATGCCATTTTCGGCTCTTTTCACCTTGCGAACTTCGTTTGTTTGATTTTCGATGGTCATATTTTTATGAATAACCCCAATGCCACCTTCCTGAGCCATGGCAATGGCCATAGCCGATTCGGTTACAGTATCCATTGCTGCAGAAAGAATGGGGATATTGATTTCTATGTTTCTGGTAAACCTTGATTTTACATTTACTTCCCGTGGAAGAATTTCGGAATAGGAAGGAATGAGCAGAACATCGTCGTATGTTAATCCTTCCTGAATCACTTTGTTATGTGCCATGAATTCTATTTAAAAATTACGCAAAAGTATAAAAAATAAGGCTCCTTTAAAAGTTAAAAAACCTGAATGAAAGCCAGTGGTTTTAAAGCAAAAAGCCCGGCAACAGTCTCTATCGGGAAGGCTTATAACCCGATTTTTGCAATATTTGCTGAGCATTGGTGTTTCCGAGCATCCGATCCAGACTCTCGCCATTCTTTTTCATATAGTTAAAAATAATATGAAATCCGAGCCAGGAACCTGTGCGGGGAGCAGAATCATCGCCAAGAACCGTGGTAAAAGGGGCATCGGCGATAAATTTATTATAGGCCAAATAATCGGCTTTGTAAAGCAGCTCATTCTCTACATAATAGCGCCACAGGTAATTCTCTTTTTCCCGAAGCCATGATAAGTGGGCATCGGTTTGGGCAAACAATACCTTGTCGGAAATTTTTGGCAGCATGGTTTTAATGAAATATAGTTTTTTTCCTTCGTAAATCATATGTTCGAGTAAGGCAGCATTGCTGGCAGGTGGTTTGATATATGCCGCCGAAATTGCCAGAACAATATCTCTAACTAAAAAATCGGGGCTCATGGCAAATTGCTTGTATTTGGGTATTTGAGTGATATTATATGGCTCGCTGTTGAATCCTAAATAATTATCGATGCCCACAAGCAGTACTCCGTCCTGAAAGTGAACATGCTCGGGCGATCCACTGATATAGGTATATATTTCGGGCTGTTGAAATTCTTTGAAATAGTGCTTAAAATACCTGAAACTCTCCGCCAATTCGTCTTTTGCATCACCCAATTGCAGGTAATTTTTCTGAGTTTCCGCAAATAATTTTGCAAGATAAGGATCCTGAACATATGATTTTAGCTGTGCAATTTGCATGGAATCGATGGGAGCATTGCCTAAAAATAGGGGGAATTGTTGCTGTAGATTTTGAATTGACGCGTCGGTAAAATCGCAATGAAACAAGGCTTGCTCATAACGAACTATTTCAACTTTCTCAGCTGGAATACCAGATATATCGGCATTAAATGGATTTTTACAGGACGATAGGAACAATATCAACGAGAGTAGGCTCAGTGTAAAATAGTATTTTGGTTTCATAATCATGGGCAAAAATATTTGTTTAAAATAAACGGTACCTAAAAAATGTTCTTGCGAAGCAGATTCCTTGCAATCAGGCAAAAATAAAAAAACCGTTTCGGTGATGAAACGGTTTTTTTGAAAGTTTATTGATTTTAGATAAATTTAAATCCAAGAGTAAACACCCAAACATTGTTCTTTAAGTTGATATCCTTCAGGTTTGAAACATCTCCTTCGAACATTTTCGACATGCCTTTTTCGTAGCGAACATCGAAAGTGAGAAACAACACATCAACTCCGGCACCGGCCTGAAGATACCAGGTGGTTTTATTGAAATCGTCAACCGAAAGTTGTTGATCTTCCGGCACTTCGCCTTCTATGGTTTCACCATCGTTGGTTACGTACTCGTAGGTGAAGTTTTTGTTGGTTGAGAAAGAAATATTGGGGCCTGCGAAAATTCTAACGTTCATGAGTTTAGAATCGAAAAGTTTGAATCCAATCAGAACGGGGATATCGAAAGTACCAATTTTCATTTGTGAACGAATTCCAACACTTTGTTCCTGCAAATCGGCTACCGGATTGATTTCATATTCCAGTTTGGTGCTGCGGTGGTTGTAAATGAGCTCAGGCTGAACATACAATCTATTGAAATTCATACGAATAAAGACACCCCCTTGATAACCCAAACGATTTTCCGATTCGAAATTTGAGCTCAGATTCGTCGATAATTTAGATGTGGTCATACCTATCCTTAAACCGAAATTAGGGAGCTGAGCCATGAGGCTTCCGCCGATAAAAATTGCAACAAAAAATAAAATTACCTTTTTCATAAAATATAGTTTTAGTTAAAATTACTCAACATTAAGATGTTTAAAATAAACAACATCGGAGTGCTGTTCTATAATTCAAATATAATACTTTCGTTTATACAGGAATCTTTTTAAGGAAATATTTAGTAATTATCATAAAAAAATATAAATCAAGCAATTATGAAATATATAAACAAAAGTATATTTTTCGCTCTTATCGGAATTCTATTGCTGTTTGCCAATTTTAGTCATGCTCAGCAAAAACCCTTTAAATTTGGCTTTAAGTTAAGCCCGGCGCTTAGCTGGCTGAGCCCCGATGTTGATGATTATAAATACAATGGCACTTCGTTCTCTTTTGCCTGGGGTTTTGTGGCCGACATCACCCTTATGGATAATTACTACATAAATACCGGATTTAATGTGAGTTATTTTAAAGGGAAACTTTTGTTCCCGCATTTGGTTATAGCAGAAGATGCTTCGTCATATACCGGAACATTAGATAGGGTTTACAACCTCCGCTATATTGAAGTTCCTTTTGCTTTTAAAATGAAAACAAACGAGTTGGCTCCAAATCTTCAGTTTTTTGGTTTGATAGGAATTAATACGGGCATCAATATCAGAGCCAAAGCCGACGATACCTTTTCGGGAATAAGTGACGGAGGATTGAAGCTCAATTATGCCGAGGAGAAAGTGGATATAAAAGACCAGGCGAGTCTTTTTAAAGCCTCGTTGCTGATGGGCGCCGGTGCCGAATATATTATAGATGAATCCATTAGCATGATGTTGGGCTTAAATTTTAACAATGGATTTACCAATGTACTCAACGGAATCAATAGCGTAGATAAAAAAGTTGAAGCCAAAGCCATCCCCTATTATTTTGAACTAAATTTGGGAGTCATTTTCTAATTTGAGAGCCGACTTATACATAGCCCGCCGATATCTTTTTGCAAAGAAATCGCATCATATCATCAACTATATCAGCATGATTTCGGTGATTGGTGTCATGCTGACCACTGCATCGCTCATTATTGTGCTTTCGGTATTTAATGGTTTTGAAAAACTTGTCATTTCCCTGTTTAACAGCTTCAACCCGGAGTTGCTTGTGGAACCAGTTCAGGGGAAAACATTTCGCTTAGATGCTTTTCCCACCGAAAAATTGAACCCTATTGACGGAGTGGACAAAATAAGCTATGTGCTTGAAGAAAGCGCCTTGCTAAAATACAAGGGACAGCAGGCCTTAGTGAAGCTTAGGGGGGTTGATAGTTCCTTTGTAAACATGACCCGATTCGATACTCTGATGGTTCAAGGCCATTTTGTGCTCAACGAGTTTAAAACGAATTATCTCGTTCTGGGCTATGGCGTGGCCTACAGGCTTCAAAGTCAGCTGGGCGACCTGTCCAATTCCATTCAGGTTTTTTTACCCGACAAAAGTACCGATGCCGGAGCGCGCATTGATGATTCCTTCAGATCCACTTATCTTTATCCGTCGGGGTTTTTTAGTGTACGACAGGATTACGACGAAAATTATGCCTTTATATCCTTAGACTACCTGCAACAAATTGTTGGATTGGAGCAGGTTATATCGTCAGTTGAGATTTCGCTAAAGCCGAAAAACGACGTCGGCCAAGTTCAAAGAGAAGTTCAAAAGGCTGTGGGAGCGGAATACAAAGTTAAAAACCGATTTGAGCAGCAGTCAGTTCTGTTGCAGGTGATGCAATCGGAAAAGCTCATGGTCTATATTATTCTGGGGTTTATTCTTTTGATAGCCACCTTCAATATCATTGGCAGCATCAGCATGTTGATTGTCGACAAGAAACCCGATATTAAAACCCTGAAGGCTTTGGGGGCTTCTAAAAAGTTGATTTTGAATATTTTCGCCATCGAAGGCATGATGATAAGCCTGGCGGGAGGGCTCACCGGACTGGTTCTTGGGGGATTTATTTCGTGGCTTCAGCAGGAATTTGGGTTGATATCACTGGGCGAAGGCGGAACAGGTTTTGTAGTGAACTCCTATCCTGTATCTATCATGTTCTCCGATTTTATTCAGGTTTTGCTCATGGTTCTATTGATGAGTGCCATTTCGGTAATCTATCCATTGCGACAACTTGCCCGTCGCTTAGATTAGCGAATTTTTTCTACTTTAGCCTCCCCATTTTTAATAAATCCATTATGATTAAAACGGATCAGCAGCTCATTTACGAAATTGGCGTAAGCCTTCTTCCAGGCATTGGCCATATCAACGGAAAAAAACTTGTGGCTTATTGTGGCGGTGCCGAAGGTGTTTTTCATCAAAAGAAAGAGCATTTGGAGAAAATAGATGGAATTGGGAGCAAGCTGGCTTATCTCATTGTCAATCAGTCCGTTCTCACTGACGCAGAAAACGAGCTTAAGTTTGTGAAGAAAAACGAGATTCAAACCCTGTTTTTTACCGATGCCGAATATCCCTACCGTTTAAAACAAGCTTCCGACAGCCCCATGATGATTTATTACAAAGGGATGGATGTGTTGAATTACGAAAGGATTCTGGCCATTGTAGGAACGCGAAGCATCACAGAAAGGGGAAAAGAAATTACCGACGAAATGATTGCAGGTTTAAAGGATGCCGGGGTAATGGTGGTGAGCGGATTGGCCTATGGAGTGGACACCCGCGCCCACAAAGCCTGTCTAAAAAACAAAGTTCCCACTGTTGGGGCTGTGGCTCATGGATTAGATAGCATTTATCCTTCCATCAATAAGGATATGGCAGCAGAAATGCAGATTCAGGGGGGAATCATCACCGAGTTTATATCGGGCACCAAACCCGATGCCTTTAATTTTCCGCAGCGAAACCGCGTGATTGCCGGATTGGCAGATGCCACGCTCGTGATAGAATCGGGGAAAAAGGGAGGCTCTTTGATTACCGCTGATATTGCCAACAGCTATAACCGCGATGTTTTTGCTGTTCCTGGCCGACCGGACGATGTTCTATCCAAGGGCTGTAATTTTCTCATTAAAACCAACCGCGCCTCCCTTGTGGAGAATTCGGCCGATTTGCTGTATCAGCTCTCGTGGGATGTGCGGAAGAAAACCAAGACCATTCAGCCCAAACTCTTCCCCGATTTAAACCCCGATGAACAAGCCATTGTAGATTTACTTTTCGACCAGAAACAATGCGCCATCGACCTGATAATGGCCAAAACCGGACTTACCAGCAGCAAGCTGGCTTCGTCGTTGCTCAATCTGGAGTTTGAAGGGGTTGTGAAATGTCTTCCTGGTAAAGTTTATCAGCTGCTCCGATAAACCCGAATCTCATTATTTATACAGCTTATTTCCAGGCTTTAACAATAAGGCCCGTTCCGGTGCTATGTTTGCCCGCTACATCGAAATAATTGAGAATCAAAGCGAAGGGAAACACGAGAATGTAATAGAATGGCAGCAACACAAAGAAAATTTTAGAGACATTGAGCATCAGGATGGGATATTTCATACTAAGTTTCCAGCTGATTTTTCCGGGAGTTCCGTAGCTGTAATGGGCTTCGCTTTGGCTAAAACCCGCCATTTTCAATTTGCTTTTTATATCTTCGATTCCATAGCCATCGCGCACATGCTCATCGATAAACGATTGAGAACCATCATTGTGATGATGATCGTGATCGTGGTGATGCACATCGGAGCCACCCTGATCGGATGGTGTGGAAATGAGTAACATTCCGCCGGTTTTCATGCTGGCATATAAGTTTTTGAATACCTGTACATCTTCTTCTATATGTTCCATAACGTCGACCGAAAGCACAAAATCGTACTTGTCTTTCTCTACAAACTGAGTGAGATCGGCTATTTCGAAGACAGCATTGGAGTGCCCCACTTGTTTAAAAAACAGATTGCAATCAGCAACTTGTTCATCTTTAACATCCACCCCCTTAATTTTTGCCAGTGGAAGTTTTTGCGACATGAACCAGCTGTATTGGCCAAAACCCATGCCTGCATCTAAGATATTAGGGTTTTGGGGAGCTGTTTTTGCCCAGTTAGAAAAGGCTTTTTTCACATGCCAGGTGCGAAGAAGTAGTAGGTCGAGAAGGCTGTAGAAAAGTTTGCGGGTAACCGGGCTTTGATTAAAAACCTTGCCCAGACTTCGTTTAATGGGATCATATTGCATGGATAGTTTTATTTGTTGAGGAGACGTTCAATGTTTTCGTAATATTCCATGGAGTCGTCTTCGAAGAATTTAAAATGGGGAACAATGCGGAGTTGGTTTCTTATTTTTTTACCGAATTCGAAGCGGATTTCCTTTTCGTTCTCGTTAATTTCTTTAATCACGGCTGTTGCATCTTCGACCGCTAAGAGACTGATATATACTCTTGATACACTTAAATCGCTGCTGATTTTTGCTTTGGTAACGGTTACCATTCCACCGCCGCCCAAATGCGACATCTCTTTTTGAAAGATCATGCTCATTTCCTTTTGAATGAGGCGAGCTATTTTTTCCTGACGTTTTGTTTCCATTCGGCAAAAATACATAAAAATGCCACATCATAGTTTACCATGCTGTTGAAGAAAAGTATCGCCGGTTTTGGGGATCTAGAAAGAAGTAATAATAATTTGCACCCTACTTATCACGAGATTGCAGTTCATTTCGAATTTGAGATATCATTTCTAAAACTGATTCGAACATAGGTTTAACAGATTCTGGATCAAAATCATAAATATTATCATAATCACCTTTTCGTCTCAAATCATACAATTCGGCCAACAAGACCCCATATTTTCTATCAAGTTTCCCTGTTTTTATAAAATGCATCGAAAACTGCGCACTATGCCTGAATGTGAATGAGCATATATATCATTATGAACTAATAAAGCATTCAAAGAATAATAAACTGAATAATAGAGCCGATTTACTTCAGAATTCCAGAATCCATTATCTGCCAATACTTTAGCAGCATTATAATTATTAAATGCAGAATTAATTCTATAATTTACGTATTCAAGCCTTTCTTCGGAAATCATAGACTTATTCCTTCCTTTGAGACATTAAAATAGAACCGGGTTATTTTTTGCCTGTTATTCCAATCATCTTTCGAAAAAGAAAAGAGCGAGAAAGGCTCCCCAATTTCCAGCTCCAAATCGTATAAGTGATTTCGGAATTGTCTTTCTTTATCTAAATTCATGGGATAATCCGTAAGAAGTAACAGATCCCAGTCCGAATCCTCCTTTTCATTACCCCGTGCTTGCGAACCAAATAAAATAACCTGAGCGTTTGGATCAATATCGGCAATGTTCTGCTTTATTAACCTGGCAATATTTTTAGTCCTATTATTCATCTTCAAATAATTTGTTTTTTAAAAGCCGCATGGAACATCCCAAGCGAAATTATGACCGATAGTGATCATATCTATCATGGAAGCTTCATCATAGAAAAATGTACATAGATGGAATTCTTCAGCCCAAAATTACGATTTAAATTCATTTCTTTCAACCAGCCAAAGTCAAATTCACTATTGAAACCCGTCGAATGAAGATATATATCAGTTTTTATTCATTAGAGATTCATTATTGAAAAGGTTAGTTGGATTACTATTTGATATTTTTACGGACTTAACCTGATCCTTAAGATGGTTACGGTAGAATCGCAGGTCTGCATTTTCTATGATGTGGATATTTCTGCCGGAATAGTTTATCAATATATGTTGAATTTCCTTTTTGGTTAGCATGCCGTTATCGCTCAGATTATCAGCCAGATGAAGAAGCAATTTTTTCTCCCGCTTCAGGGTAGCTTCTGCAAGTGCCAAGGCTTCTGCCATTGCTTTTTTTACTTCTTCGTCGACGGTTTGATATTGATGATAGGCAAATTTTTCGTTGGGAATAGGAAGGCCATATTTTATCGGGAAGCTCCCCATTCCTTGCAACTGAAACATTTCTGAAATAAATTCTGTTGCTTTTTCAATGTCACTTGCAGCGCCTGCTGTTAAATTCTCCTTCCCAAAAATCAATTCCTCGGATGCATAGCCTCCAAGCATAACCGCAAGTCTGGGGACTAATTCGCGACGAGAAATGTAATTCCAGGGGTAGTTTAAATTCACAAAGCCCTGATCCTCACCATCGGCCGTTACAGAATATACAACGCTGGGAATGGTATTCATCAATATCATGGACAATACCGCATGTCCGCTTTCGTGAACAGCAATTATTGCCTGAAAGTCATCCTTTTTACCTCGCCGGGCATCGGTTAGGGAAGTAATAAGCTCGGTTTCTCTTGTAAATACAGAATGGTCATCTTTTTGATAATCAACCATCATTTTGTTCTGTTTTACAGAAAACTCTAACCTGTCGATATCCTGAAGGCTCAGAAAAAATTCGGTATAGAAATAGCTGATTTTACTTTTCAATATCTGGAGAATGGTAGTAAAAACAGGGCGCGCTCCCTGCGTTGGGTATACTCCTTCTGCATAAATGGCCATGTGAACCGACTCAAGAAAAACAACTTTCAATTGAAAAATATCGGACAAGTTTTGGGCATATTTATCTAACTCGTGGGCTATAATTTGCTCGTAAGCCTTTCGATTAAGGGATGGGAATATTATATGAATATTGCCAAGGCGGGCAATCTGTTCGCTGCGAAATCGCTGCTGCAAAGCCAATTTTATTTTTGGAACTGATATTTTTAGCGATAATCTGTGGAATTCATCCGCATCTTTATCCGTAGAAAGGTCGTCGTTCATGGAGTAGGCCTCGTCAAGGTTGCCCATTACAAAAATCAGAGCCTTGGTAAATTTTTTTTCTCCCGGATGCCTCCCGTGTTTCATTACTTTATTCAGAAAGTGAATGGTTTGGGCGGCATCAAAGGAGAAAAGTAGCTTTTTTATATCGCTTATGAGATAAATACCCAAATGTTCGCCAGCATAATTTAGAATTTGAACATGATATTCTTCCGGCACAAATGGAATAGTTTTAACGGCTTTGCCAAAATAAATCTGCATTTCTCTGCTCCATAAATCCAGTTTATCTACCACCATTCCATTTTTCACCTTGACGTCGGCCTGATAGAGTCCCTTGAGCCTCAAAATTGTTTCCTCTAATCTATAACCTCCATGAGACCAGTTGTCGCTGGTAACTTTTCCTGTGTCCATAAAGTCCCAAATTCTTCGGTTCTCATCTTTCTCTACTTCGGTATTAAATGGATGCAGAATAGTTCTGCTGTGCTGAAACTCGTCTAAAACTAAGATAATGGGCAATTTATGATCGGCTTCATAAATTTCGCTCATGCTACTGTTAAAGGAATATTCAGTGCCTTTTCCTCCTAAATCTACCCAAAAGTATGAGTCTGAAAAATTAAGGAGTTGAGACAAACGAGCCACCAAAGATGTTTTTCCGGTGCCTGTGAGTCCCCAAAGATTTACCACCAAAGGCTTCTCCTGCAATTGCGGAAGAAAAAACCAGCTGCTAATGCTGTCCACTATTTGATCGATTATATAATCGATGCCAAAAAATTCCTTTTTCAAGGTGTTACGAGCTTCGATTAGTATTTGCTGTTTGTCGATTAATGATTGTTTTAAAATTGAATTATCCGGGTTCATGGTCAAAAGTTTTTCGCCAAAACTCCGACATCAGCTTCGCCAAAATACGACGTAGCAGTATTGTTTTCTTAAAAAAAGTTTTCCCCGAGTTTAAGGTTTTATTAACTGACTCAGAATCATCAATATCTCTCGAAAGCTCTTTTCAAAATGGCTTTAATTTCTTCGGCCAACCACAATGGCTCCAGTACTTTTACAGATTCGCCATGTTTTAAAATTTCCTGAATGAGCTCATAATTCGGAACCACCGAAATCGAAATTCGACATTCCTCAGCATTATCGACCAACCCTTTCTGGGAGGTATGAAGAGGCAGTGTTTTGATGTAATTGCCCTGAGCTGGGGTAAAAGAAAGCACCACATGTTCAACTGGCTTATTGGGAAAAACCAGGCCAATGATTTGGGTAAATAATTGGGTGGGATTGAGATTTTTGTCGGGAGTAAAAGTTTCTGCTTTGACTTCAAGATTTTCAATTCGATCTATGCCAAAGGTTCTGAATTCCTTAAAAGCCCCCGGAATTCCAACTATATACCACCTTCCCTGATATTCTCTTATCAAATAAGGTTTTAAGGTGTATTTTCTCGATTTTCCTGATTGAAAGCTGTGGTGGATAAATGAAATTTTCCGGTGGTCGCGGGTGGCTCGAATCAGCGGTTTTAAATATTCTATTCCTTTGAGGCTACCGGAAGAATCGAAAGAGATAAAATTAAGTGCATTTTTGGTTTCTGTGAGCGATTCTGAAAGCAGCTCCGCAGTATTTACAATTTCGAGAAAACGGAAAAACGAATCGGTATTCAGGCTGTTTTCGTAGTCGATAAAATAGCCATTTTTGGAGCGATCATATTGTATCTCAATGCCAAACTCGTAACGAATCTGCTCCAAATCACGCTGAAGGGTTCTGCTGCCAATTTCGAAACCATGATCAACCAAATAATCGCTAATGCTCTGAAAAGAAGGAAATTGCCCCCGGCTAATTTTTTCTATTTCGAGGGTATAACGCCTTATGGTACCGTGTTTTGACATTTTATATATGTTTTCTATCTCCTTTTTATTCTATTCGATGATTCATTTTATCAATAATTGAGGAGCTTCATCATCAAAAAAAACGATATTGTGAATGCAATCTATGGAAGATTAATACAGACCATAGATACTAATTCCACAACCAAAATATTGATTTTTCAAGTGTTCATAAACCAGGTTTGTCTTCAAATCAATTTCATCATTGTTAAATGTGGGCCAGGGCAAGTCATCAAATAGTGTTTTGCTTACATAGTTATACACAGCAGCTGCTGTACCGGACTTTTCTGCCCATTTTTCCACCTTAAGTTTCTCTTTCTTTAGCTCCGATAACATTGTAATGGAGATTTGCTTTATTGCCTTCTTTTCTTTTGATTCAAGATTTTTGCCAAGTCTGAGAATATCGAAAATGGCTTTTTGCTCGTCGGTTAATCCTTCGCGCCGCGTATCTGCTTCTTCCTCTGAGTAGGAATTGACCAATTCCAGCAGCTTTCTGAATGTTTCCTGTAGAATGGCTTCATCCTTTCCCCTGTTATACTCATCGATAATCTCCTGGTATCTTTTGTAATAATCCACCGATAGCGGGTTTCGCTCGGCCATTCGGCTCAAGTGCTTTTCAACTTTGTTTTTTAGGGATTGGATGGCCGAATTTTTATTTTTGGTTTTTAAAAAGTATTGCTCCAATAATTCGAAATTCAATCCGCTTAGGTCAATTAGTTTTTCTTCGTTATTATTTGTTTCTGCAACCATATTTTCTATGGATTCATCTACAACATTTTGAATTTTTCGCATGATGTCAGCCACATCTGCACTTTCTATATTGTCTTCAATAGCCGTATAGATAACATCAATGGCATTTTTACGCGGAGAATATTGATTCAATATTTTATCGGGCTGCAGAGCTTTATATTTCTTAAAAACATCTCTGCCCAAAACCTGAAATTTTCGTTTGGTTTCGTCATTGGTGTAAACGGCATTTACCGCGTTTTCTATGGCCGCCAATTTGTGTAAGCCTTCTGCCCGGATGAGTTCACGCAAATCAAAATTCACTTCATCGTTCAAAAATGTTTCTGTAGCTTCCAGTGCTTCTTCCAACTGTACAATGAGTTCTTCTTTTGGTTTTACGGGTGGCTCGGGTTTTTTACCGCCTTCGCCATCTTCTCCACCAGCACCGTAAATTGCCAGGGCGTCTAACAATGCTGTGTAAGTTTCAATGTAGTCCACTATTAATCCATTGTTTTTACCTTCGCTTATGCGATTGGCTCTTGCAATGGCTTGCATTAAGGTATGCGATTTTAAAGGCTTATCTAAATACAGTGTTGAAAGAGTAGGCACATCAAAACCCGTTATCCACATGGCACAAACTATAACAAAACGAAAAGGATCGTTCTCATCTTTAAACCTTGTTTCGAGATTCTGAGTGTTCATTTTCTCTCTATGTGGCTCAATATCTAAATCCCACTTCTGAAATTTCTGAATTTCGTTTTGTTCGGAACTCACCACCACACATATTTCTGTTTCCTTTATCCATTTTAGTTCACGGCTTTTCTCCAACAATTCCTGGTCGCCATATTTACCTTTGGAGACTTCCTTTTCCAGTTGGTCCACATACATTTTCCAATGCCCGGAAATCAGGTCGTACATTTTTACGGCAGTGAGTTTATCCAGGGCAATAAACATTCCTTTGCCTTTATAGCCTCTGTTGCAGAAATGCCAAACTGTATCTCTGGCAATGGCATCTAATCTTTTCTTTGCAGTGAGAATCGGATATTCTCTGGCGAAAAGCTGTTCTACTCTGGCGCGCTGATCGCTATCTAAATCCTCACCTTCAGCATCAATAACGGCTCTTATCTGGTCGTTTATTTGGGGATTTTTTAACCCCAGGTTTTCCCCTCTGTTTTCGTAGTAGAGAGGAACAGTGGCCCCATCGTCCACGCTTCGTTTGAAATCGTAACGCGAAACATAATCACCGAATATTCGCCGTGTAATTTCATCGTCTTTGAACAGTGGAGTTCCGGTAAACCCTATGAATGAAGCATTGGGCAAGGCATTTCGCAAGTTCATGGCTAAATTACCGCCTTGAGTTCGGTGAGCTTCATCTGAAATAACAATGATGTTTTCGCGCTTAGTGATTTCCTGTTCAAAGTTGAATTTGTGAATGAGTGTAAATAGATAGCGGTGTTCCTTACTCAACAGAACTTTTAAATGCTTTCCGCTGCTGGCTTTTAATGAATCTTGTGCACCGGCTTTTACTTGTGGCACTGCACCAACTCCGCTAAAAGTGCCATATATTTGAGTGTCAAGCTCATTGCGATCGGTAACAATCAGAAAAGTATAACTGCCTGTAAATTTGTGGTGGATTTTTTGACAGAAGAAAACCATTGAGTAAGATTTCCCACTCCCCTGGGTATGCCAGAACACGCCGAGTTTTTGTTTTTCCTCCAAACTGATTTTACCCAGTTTGTAAAGTTGTTCCTTGAATTGTATGTTTTCTATGGCTTTGTTTACACCAATATACTGATGGTTTCGGGCAATGAGTTTTACTACTTTCCCCAGCGAATTATCGAAGAGAATGAAGTTTTCGAACAAATCGAGAAAGCGGTTTTTCTCGCAAACACCCACTATAATTCTGTCTAAGGCAACAATGCCTTCGTCTTCCTCGGTAATGCGTTTCCATTCGTGGAAGTGCTGATACCTGCCTGTAACACTGCCTATTCGGCTTTCGATTCCATTACTCAGCATTACAAAAGCGTTGTAGTAGAATAGCTTTGGAATTACATCCTTATAATCGGTGAAATTATCGTTGTAGGCATTTTCTAATTTGCGGTGGGCTGCTTTTAATTCGATGAACAGAAGCGGAATACCATTTACAAAACCTATGATATCGGGCCTGCGATCGCGGTTGCTTTTACCCTGAATCCACAATTGGCGAACGGCTAAAAAGTTGTTGTTGTGGGCATTGTCAAAATCAAAAACCTTGAGTGTTTTATTTTTTACCTGTTCGCCTTTTTCGTTGAGAAAGTCAACGGGGATTCCATTGCGCAATAATTTATGTTTCTCAAAATTGATTTCGGCCAATGACTTGGTACTGCTTTCCTCGGTGAGTTTCTCCAGAGCTTGATTGTAGGCTTGTTCGGGCAAGTTGGGGTTGAATTGTTTAAGTTTTTCAAAGAAAATCCGTTTCAGAATAACTTCTTTTTTGTTCAATCTGCCCAAGGTGCTGCCCTCACCAAAGCTTTCTTTATTGTATGCTATGGCAGTATCCCAACCCAATTGGTTGTGAAACAAATCGATGGCGGTTTGTTCTATTAGATTGTCTTCTGAGTATTCCCAAGTCATTACAATTCAGTCTTTAATTTATAGTTCTGACAATTCCTGTTTTAACTGCAAACTGATTGGTTTCAAAACAGTATCTTCCAAAGACAATGCTTGGGTGAATTTTTAAATTGGAAGCCATTTGAATCATTTGTTTCTCAGTAGTTCTATAATTAAATTTTGGATTTTCATTGAAAAACCGTTGCCAATTGATATCATCAATAAAACATTGACGTGCAAACTGATTTGCTTCCTGTTCTTTTTCGCCAATGTCGCTGTTAGGATATTCAATATCGAGAAACTCATCGGCTTGGTTTGGTTGCAAATGCTCAAAAACATGACTTATCTCATGCAAGACTGTAAATGCAAAATTGTCGAGTTGTTTTTTACGCATAGTTACCACAATAGCAGGATTGGTGTTGCTCCAAAACGAATAACCATCAATTGGCGATTGGTTAAATTTTTCAATTACCAAAAACTTAATGCCATATTTATTTAAAATCGTTTTCGTTGTGCTCACAACGTTCTTATTGCTATAAAACAAGGCTTTCAATTCCATGATTATGGCATCTTTATTTTTTGCATCAAAAACGCCAACAACCTCCGATTTTGTTTGCCATTGTGCTAAACGGCTCCAGGCAAAAATATTAATTTGGTCGTTTTTAAGCTTTTCCGACTTTTTGTAATATGCCATGTTTTTATGAACCGACACACGCTCAACAAGCAAATCAATAGAATTAACATCATATATTTCCCATATTTTCGAAATATTATCGGCTAATGAATTGGTGAGTAAACCAAGTTTATTGAAAATATTTACTGGAACGTATTGTTTAATTAGTCCCCATATTTCAATTTGTTGGGTTTTACGGATGTTACGCTCTTTTATGCGTGCACAATCTAATTCATAGCCTGCCTGAAAACGCATCCAAAAATCAGCCGGTATGCCCAAAGCCTTTTCTAACGAAAGAGCTATTTCGGCAGTAACGGCTCTTTTTTCCTTTATCAATTCGTTTAGCATGGTAGGCTGCATGTCAATATCCAAAGCAAATTCCTTTTGTTTAATTCCTCGTGCTTGCAATTCTTCTTTTAAAACAAATCCGGGGTGTGTTGCCTCAAATGGTATGTATTGTTTTGTTTCCATGTGTTTCATTTTTTGTAGTGGTTACTCAAATCAAGCAATGAACAAATAGTGATTACATCTGGCTCGGAGCCTTCTACACGACTCCGAAACTCAAGTCGATATTGCATGTTTACATACACAGCTTCAATATCGGCAAGGTCACCTAGTTTCTTTTCGTAATGAAGGCTTTTGTGTAAATATAAATATTCAGTATTTGGAGCATCATACAACAAGTCAACTACTTTACGGTACTGCTTAATTACCTGTGGCTGGAAACGGTACTTTTTGCCCGATGCCTTGCCTTCCTCGTACAATTCGCGTAAATATTCCTGTTCAAATTCTATTTTCATTCATTGAATTGTTTTGCAAATATATGTGTTATTTTTAATAATTCACTCTTTTAGTGAATTATTATTTATCTCATACATCTATCTCCCGACTCATAAGCTTTGGTAATAATATATCCCGTGCAGCACGGAGTTTGGTGTTTTGATTGTGCAAATTATTTATCTGTTTTATCATTGGTAGCGTTAAACCATCAAAATACTCTGCCTCTTTTTTTGGAGGAATTGCCATTTTCATATCAAGTATGAATTTTCTGTTTGCGTGCGGAATTGCAGCTCCTGTATTTCCTTGTGTAATCGCAGATTCATTTTGTTTCATAAATTGATATAGGAATTCACCGCTAACTCTTTCTGAATTACTTCGCCAAATAGCCATTGTAGACCCAATTGCACCAACCATTCCTCTAAATGACAAACCGCTTCTTGCACCGTCCATACACATCAAAACATCAGTAATTACCGATTGTGGTAATGACAAATCGGTTGTGTAAAGTGTTTTACCTCTTTCGACAGTGTCCAATAACAAATAAAGTTGACTTTCTTCTTCCGCTTGCTCAAGCACATTCGCAGGTTTCCTTCCTTTTACAACTGAAACAAATTCTTCTAACCTAACCTTATCCCATTTTGAAGAATTCTGCATCAATTCTATATAATGCAACCGCGCCTTCTCCTCCAACAACCCTATCCGCTTCAAATTATTCTCTATCAAATCATCGTAAGCCGATAAAATGGTTGCGATGCGGCGTTGGGTGGGGAGTGGGGGAAGATGGAATGAAAATTCTTTTATTAGGCCTAATGCTATTCGCACCTGATTTGCAGCTCCTCTTCCAACTGATTTTACATATCCTTGAAACAAGTCGGATTTGCCTAAGTATCCTAAATATCCTTGATGTAATAATTCATTATTTGTTCTGATGCACAATGCATTTTGGTTTAACAAAGCATTTTCTGCTATTGAAGGAATTATTGTTGCCCTGCCTGCTGCTGAAGCAACTAAGTTTGGATGAGACCCAACAGTTGCAATTACTAAATCTCCCTTACGAAGTATATGCCTCCCATATCTATCTAAACTTGATTCTGGAATAAAATTTACTTCAGTTAAATCTACAGTACCATTTTTTAAATTTGTCACTTTAACCACAGGAATACCATTTTCAGTGTATTCCTTGTCGCTCCAAGCTCCTCCATTGATAAATTCAGTGATATCTCCAAGCCTTACCATCATATCGCCACATCATTTAGTTGTATCATTACTTGCCCTATCAGGCTATCCATACGAGAGAAGGCAAACCATGGTTCGGCTTCGCTCACCACATGTTTTTTGCCTAAATCTTTGAGCGATGCTCCAATGTGATAAAGTTCAATGCCATCGATAAGCAAAAAGCGGTCGTGGCTGTTGGCAAATTGTTTTATTTCAATTGGAGGATATTGTTCATTGTGTTTTTCAACATCAATTAGTAATGTTTTACTTATTGTTTTGGTATAGATCACAAGCGATACATTTTTCTTACGTTTTGTCATTAGTGTTAAAACGCTTTCGTCAATATAATTATCAATCAAAACAATTTCCTTTTTTGCTTTTTTAATCAAGTCGCATATAAAAGTATAAGCATCAAATATTTGTCCTTCAAAGAAAATTCCCTGGTTAGGCAAATCTTGTGTTTTGAGTTGTAAAGTGATTTTATTTACTTCTTTAG
>DYSN01000161.1 GCA_020718205.1 Draconibacterium orientale | reverse complement strand
CGATGACCCGCGCCGGGGCTTTGAGTTCATGCTCCCACACGCGGACGACGACCCATCCCAGTTTTCTCAGTTCTCTTGAATTTCAATTTACCCGAAATCATTATTAGAATTTGTGTTCGCGATAGGGTAAAATAACACTATGACAGTCAAGTATGTTGATTTATTCGCGGGGTGTGGTGGTATCAGCCTTGGCCTGCATAAAGCGGGGTTACAAGGAATTTTTGCCGTTGAGAAAAACCCAGATGCTTTTTCCACCCTAAAATATAACCTTATTGATATGCATAAACACTTTAAGTGGCCTGAATGGTTGCCAGTTAAGAATTGGAATATAGATAGCCTTCTCAAAACCGAAGAAACTGAATTGAAATTGTTAAAAGGGAAAGTTGACCTTGTAGTAGGCGGTCCCCCTTGCCAAGGGTTTTCACTGGTAGGGGAAAGACGATCCTCTGACAAGCGGAATAATTTGATTCATTCTTACTTGAAGTTTGTAGAACTCGTTCAGCCACACGTGATTGTTTTTGAAAATGTGTACGGGTTTACTGTAAAATTTTCAGGTTCTAAAAGACATGACAAACGCGCATATTCCGAAATTGTTATCAGCAAATTGATTGAACTAGGCTATAACGATGCTCGCGGCGAAATGATTGATATGTCTGAGTTTGGCGTTCCCCAAAGAAGAAAACGTTTTATTGTGATTGCTACTCGTGAAGGACTTGCAGATAAGATTTTTGAGAACCTGTTTGAAGGTCGAACTGAATTCTTGAAGTCTAGGGGTTTGCCCAAAAAAGCGACAACCCAACATGCTTTATCAGACTTGGAGCGCAAGCATGGGGAAGGAATTTGTCCTGATAAAAAAGGTTTCATGTCGGGCATTTCATCCGAGGCTGTCAGCGGATTGCAAAAATACTTGCGCATTTCTAGCGAAGATAATTACATGCCAGATAGTCATAGATTTGTAAATCATACAGCCGAAGCCGAAAAGGTCTTCACATACTTGCTTAAAGAAGCCCCGCGCAACAAAAGAATCATGGGAGAAGCAAGAAAAGACTACGGAATTAAAAAACGAAATGTAACCGTGCTTGATTCCAAAGAATCATCTTTAACGCTCACAACCATTCCTGATGATTTTGTTCATTATTCCGAACCAAGGGTAATGACTGTGCGCGAATGCGCAAGACTCCAGACCTTTCCTGATTGGTTTGAGTTTAAAGGACCATATACAACAGGCGGGCCAAGAAGAGTGAAGCAAACGCCACGATATACCCAAGTAGGAAATGCTGTGCCTCCGTTATTCGCAGAACAAGTTGGGCTTGCTATCAAAAAAGTATTGGGCAAATGACAAACGTTACTTTCAAAATTAGTTCAGCGCTGAAAAACATCATTGGCAAGGAACTCATTACCGATGATTTCATTGCCGTCTATGAACTTGTCAAAAATGCCTTTGATGCAAATGCGCGTGAGGTCGAAATTGTTTTTGAAGGGCTTAAAACCGATAACCCGCGCATTATTATCGAAGATAACGGCGAGGGTATGGATGAAGATGACCTGAAAGACAAATGGCTTTTTGTTGCATATTCTGCTAGGAAATTAGAGCAGGACTATCGCGATAAAATAAAATCCAGCCGTATTTTTGCAGGAGCGAAGGGAATTGGTCGTTTTTCATGTGATAGGTTAGGGATAAGTCTCAAATTAATAACAAGAAAAAAGCAGGCAGAAGATTGGAATGTTCTCGATGTAGACTGGAGTGATTTTGAGAAAGACGCTACAGTCGAGTTTCGCACTATCAAAGCGCAATTGACTCAAGCAAAAAACATTTCACAGCCTAAAATACAACATGGAACAATCCTTGAAATTTCAGAATTAAGAAGCAAAGATTGGGATAGGGAGAAACTTCTCAGGTTGAGACGTTCTCTTGAACGCCTGATTAATCCACATCAGGAAAATGATTCTAAACGATTCACGATTATTCTAACTGTGCTTGATGAATTGGATAAAGATAGAGAACTCCAAAAAAACGAGCCGAATGAACCCTGGAATATCGTCAATGGCCCTATAAGAAATTTTTTATTTGAAGCATTAGAATTAAAAACCACCCAAATACAATTAGAAATAGGTAGGGACGGCGACTTATTATTTACAAAATTGAATGATCGTGGAACGCTTATATATGAATTAATAGAAAATAACCCATATAAGGGCATTTTGTTTGACATTCAAATAAACCTTTTTCACATGAATAGGTCGGCAAAAATTGCTTTCACAAAACGAATGGGGTTGCCACAGGTGCAATATGGGTCTGTATTCCTTTATAAAAATGGCTTTAGAGTCCACCCATACGGGAATGCAGATAATGACGCGTTAGGACTTGACCGCAAAAAGCAACAAGGTTTCTTTCGGAATTTAGGCTCACGCGAACTTTCTGGAAGGATCGAAATCAATGGGAGAAATACTGAATTCCAAGAAACGAGTAGCCGCGATGGTGGACTCATCCAGAACGAAGCCTTTGACGCGTTAATGGGTTTATTTTTTGAATATGCATTAAAACGACTTGCAAATTTTGTTATAAACTTGACAAAGTTTGGGATACAGGGAGAATTTCCTGATTTGCTCAACCCAGATAGCGTAGAGCAAAGGCAACTTACCTTTGATCTTATTGCTAAATTGACCCAGTCAAAAGATGTTGTCCTTATTAATTACAACAAAGATGTATTAAATATCTTGGAGAACAGATCGGCAGAAAGTGTAACTTCGTTACTCAAGAATCTTGAAAGGATTGCGGCAAAGCAAGAAAACGATGAACTTGATAAGGAAATCAAGCGCGCAAAAAAACAAGTAGCGGTATTAGCGCAAGCTAAAGAAGAAGCCGAGGCTGAAACCGTAAAAGAGCGCGCTCGCGCTGAAAAGGCTGAAGAAAAAGCGCGTGAAGCAGACACTAAGATACAAGAAGCGGAAGAAACTGTAAGACAAGCGCAAGAAAACATTAAAGGTGTGAGCACCCAAAACCTTTTCCTAAAATCTGTGCTTTCCAACGACTTGAAGCATGTTCTTGAACTTCATCATACTATTGGGCAGGACGCGAGGACAATTGAACAATTTGCGGCAAATTTACTTTCGAATATCAGGGATGAGAGCAAGCCATTGAAACGCGAGATTCTCCAAGCGACACTTGAGAGAATAAGTTATGCCGCCAAGAAAATATCAACGACAAGTCGCTTTGCTACACGTGCTAATTTTCGTGCTGATGCAGAAGAAATTAAGGCTGACTTGATCTCTTACGTTAAAGAGTACCTTTTAAATGTATATGGTGGATTCGTGTTGGACCCTTACCAAAACAGGGTTGAAATTGAATTTTTATTTCCTGCTGAGGAAAAGTTTGAAACAGAGTTCACCCCAATTAACGTCAGCATAGTTCTTGATAACCTGATAAGTAATTCGCGCAAGCATAAATCAAAAAACATTACTGTATCTGTGATTGAACACTCTAAAGATAGTCTTGTTGTGAGCTTTAAAGATGACGGCAAGGGCATTTCGCAAAAAAGTATTCCTTTCCTATTTCAAATAGGTTTTACCACCACGGACGGCTCTGGACTAGGATTACATCACGCCAAAGAAGTAATGGAAGAGATGAACGGAAGTATTGCATACAATGAAAATTCTGAGAATGGGGCAGAATTTTTCCTAACATTCAATAAACCAAGAGGGCATAAATAATGAAGGCTGACTTTTTAATTTTGTGGGTGGATGACAACAAACTTATGATCGATTCACTTGTTCCAAGTTTGGGAGACTGGCTTGAAGAAAAAGGCTTTGAATTAAAGGTGCTTCCCCACAAAGATGAAACTAATGTTTTGAATGATATAAAAAACTATGACATTGAGTTAATTGTTATCGATTACAAAATGCCTAAAAAGAACGGCGACGAGGTAATAAAAGACATAAGAAAAAGTGGCTGTTATCAAGATATAGTTTTTTACTCGGAGGGATCTCTTCCAAAAGAGCCGTTCGATGGGGTGTTTTTTGTGAGCAAAGAAGATGCAAAGACCCGAATCAAAGAGTTGATAAACTTAAAGTTGCTCCGATCCTCTGACCCCATTGGCGTCCGTGGATGGGTCGTTGCAGATGCAATTGAACTGGAAGGCATGGTAAACGAACTTCTAATTCGATGTTACACGAGCAAGGAAGGTTTTTCTTTTACTGAAAAACTTTTTTTCAATGACAAAAACCCGTTAGAATTTGGCACAAAGTCCGACATTCTAAATGGAATTCTAAAGGATTATATTTCGTTCCTAAAGAATCAAGGGGTAAAAGATGGAAGAGTTGAAAAATTAGAAACCCTCAAAAAAATAAATGATGAATTCAAAAAGGAAGTAGTTGAAATTCGGAACATCGTTGCCCACCAGAGAATTGAAGAAACCAAGGATGGTAAAGCAATTAAACGAAAATCAATAAACGTACTTGAAGATGCCACGATAATTCAAATACGAAAAAATTTAAGGAAACATCGGGATAATTTAATCACATTGCAATCAATTATTTAAATGCCATGACAGACTTTATTTCAAAAGAAAAACGCTCAAAAATCATGAGCGCAATTCGATCCAAAGAGAATGAAACCACCGAACTTGCAATGATAAGGCTCTTCAAGGAAAACAAGATCGTTGGTTGGAGAAGAAATTTTAAATTACATGGAAAGCCAGATTTTGTTTTCTCTAAAGATAAGTTGGTTGTTTTTGTTGACGGCTGTTTCTGGCATGGACATACATGCTTGAAGCCCAGGGATAGCCTGAAAAAAGGATTTTGGAAAGAAAAGATAGAACGAAATAAAAAACGTGACCAACTGGTAAATAAGATGTTGAGAGCGGAAGACTGGAATATTGTAAGAGTGTGGGAATGTGAGATCGAAAAGAAAAAATACAGCAAAAAACTTAACCTCATCAAGGGATTCTTAGGACAAAAAACTTGAAATAAAATGACTTCCGAAGCCAACGCCTCGGAAGTCATTTTTAATTCGATTATTATTTTCCGTCCCATTCCCCGGATTCGTATTTTTCCTTTATTTTTGCCCAACGCATGTATATTTCTACTTTTTCATAATCATCTTCATTTTCCATACCTGTTTCAATCGCAAAACGGACAATAGCATTTAGTTTTTGCCAGTGTTCTTCAAGTGACATGGCGCGCAGTTCCTGCCGTTCAATTTCCTCAACGGCTTTCCAGCGGTCACGCAGATGGAAACGAATCTCATCGTTGTTCATAATCATAATTATAGCATGTACAAAAACAAAAACTTCCGAAGCCAACGCCTCGGAAGTCCTTTTTACTCATTACTCAAATTACGAATACCGCCACTTTGTCCCATCCTTGCTGTCTTCGATGGTGACGTTGAGTT
>DYSN01000056.1 GCA_020718205.1 Draconibacterium orientale | reverse complement strand
ATCTAAAGACTCATCACAAAACACCGGCGGCGTTTATGCTGAATATGCTCGTAGTTCTTCCAGTTGCTGATGACGTTGAAATTGGTTTCAATAATACCGGTGGTTTCCATCTGGTCGATGCCGGCTTTAATCATTTCTTCCTGTATTTCGGCAAACATAATCACCGCAACCCCGGCATGATCCAATTCGGGAACAACACCCGTGAGAAAGAAATCGAGAACCTGCGGATGTTTCATGGCCTTGAGAATGTGCAAAAATCCAAATGGAAATAGCTTCCCATTCACCTTCTGCATGGCTTCGGAAAGGGAAGGAACGGCAACAATAAAACCAATTACCTTTCCATCTTTGGTCACCATGCGCACATATTTTGGGTTGATTATTTTAAAATAGCGGTCGGCATAAAGCTCAATCATTCTATCGTTGAAGACACTTACATAGGGCAGCTTATCAAATGCCTGATTCAAAATGCCAAACAAATCCTTCACATAGGGTTTCATGTCGGAGGATTTCTCAAATTTCAGCACTTCAAAGCCATAGCGCTTCTTAATAAGCTGACTTCCTCTGATAGCTTTCTGGGCTGCATGTTCGCCCAGCGTCAGCCGGAACTCCACCCAATCCATTTCCTTCTCAAAGCCATATTGCTCCACATATTCGCGATAATAAGGCAAATGATACACCGAAGCCACCGAAGCTATATGGTCAAATCCCTCAATCAACATGCCCTGAGTGTCTAAATTGGAAAACCCCAGGGGGCCGTGAATTTTTACCATTCCCCGCTCTCTTAGCCAGTTAGCTGCTGTATCCATCAAAGCCTTAAAAACTTCGGCATCGTTAAAAAATTCAAGCCTGCTGAATCTCCCCAGTTTCTCATTCACCTTTTCGTTGTACTTTCGGTTGATGATGGCACCAATTCTCCCCATAACCTTCCCGTTTTTTTTGGCAAGCCAAAACTGGCTGTCGCAATATTCCATAGCCGGATTTTGCTGCGGATCCAACGATTTTATCTCATCGTTGATTATGGGCGGAACCCAGAATTTATTGTCCTTATAAATCGCGAAGGGGAGGGTGGCAAATGCTTTAAAATCTTTTTTACTGCTTACTTTAATTATCTCTACTGACATAGTCTGGGGTTTAATTGGACAAAGCTAAAAAAAGCCCCCGAATTTCGATACTTATTACTGGGGATTTCAATAAAATTAAGCACCAATTGGCCAATATTGATGTATTTTTGTGCGGCTAAAACATTTTCTTATGTACGCAATGGACTGGAATTCCATTTTATTTGCTTTTTCTCTCACACTGTTTGCCGGCTTGTCGACCGGAATCGGCAGCGCTATTGCCCTTTTGGCGCGACGAACCAATACGGGTTTTCTCACTGTTTCGCTGGGTTTTTCTGCGGGGGTAATGATTTATGTTTCCTTTGTCGAGATTTTTCCCAAAGCCAAAGATGAACTCAGCAGTGTTTTGGGCGAAAGTGGCGGAGCCTGGGTAACGGCTCTGGCATTTTTTGGGGGAATGACCATTATTGCATTGATTGATAAAATGATTCCAAACATCGAAAACCCGCACGAAATAAGGAATGTAGAAGATTTAGCCTCCGGAAAAAACCTCGAAGCCAGCCACAAACTCATGCGAACCGGAATCTATACCGCCTTGGCCATTGGGATTCATAACTTCCCCGAAGGGCTTGCCACATTCACTTCTGCTTTAAAAGATCCCAATCTGGGGATTCCCATCGCCATCGCCATCGCCATTCACAATATCCCGGAAGGGGTAGCAGTCGCTGTTCCTGTATTCTATGCCACGGGCAACAAACGCAAGGCTTTCTGGCTCTCGTTTCTCTCCGGACTCTCCGAACCCGTGGGCGCTGTCATCGGATTCCTTATCCTCATGCCTTTTATGAGCCCTGTTGTGTTTGGAATTCTCTTTGCTGCCGTGGCCGGAATTATGGTATTCATTTCCCTCGATGAGCTGTTGCCTTCTGCCAGAGAATATGGCGAACACCACCTGAGCATCTATGGTCTGGTGGCAGGTATGATTGTAATGGCCATCAGCCTCTTGCTTTTTATCTGAACAAATTTTAATGAATGAGAACATTGGGTTTTTTCATTCCCATAAATTTCTAATTTTGAGGATAAAATAATGAATAATGAGAAAAATCAATACCCTGTTGCCGCTAGTTCTGCTGGCAATTCTTTTATCGTCAACGTTAAAGGCGCAAAATCCTGCTAATCATCCCGATACACTTAAAAAATACATCGAAAAAACCTTCTCCGATTTCGATTTGCATGGTCTTTCGGTTCTTATAGTGAAAGACGATTCCATTGTTTTTAACCAAAACCGGGGAACAGCCGGAAAAGAGAAACAGGTAACCAGCGAATCGGTTTACAATATAGCCAGTTGTACCAAAGCATTCACGGGTGCGGCCATGTCGCAATTGGTCAATAAGGGGTTAATCCATTGGGACGATTTAGTGATTGATTATCTGCCCGAATTCAAACTGGCCGACCCTTACATCACCACTCATTTAACCATCGAGGACCTGCTCACGCACCGAAGCGGATTGGGCACTTTCTATGGCGATTTATTGTGGTATGAAACCGACAGAACCGACGAAGACATTATTGAGCGTCTCCAGTATTTACCCATGGTGAATCGATTCCGCGACCAATATGGCTATCAGAATACCATGTATATGGTTGCCGGAGAAATTCTGAAAAAGGTTACCGGATCTTCCTGGGACGAGTATATTAAACAGAATTTTATCATCCCACTTAAAATGTATAATACAACCATGTGCGGTAACGAGCTCAATGCCAGTCAGGAAATTGCATACCCTATGATTGATGATAAAATAATTGGATTCAGCATGAAAAAGCCACATGCCGCCGCCTCCATCTTTTCAAGCACCAACGACTTAAGCCGCTGGATGCGTATGTTGCTAAACAATGGAATTCTGGAGGGAGATACCATTTTGCCTGCTCATGTTATCAACGATATGATGACCCCCAGGATAGTTCGTCCGGTGGGAGGACTCCGCAGAATGTCGGGAGCTCAATTCAATACCTATGCCCTGGGCTGGAGTGTTTGGGACCATAACGGCAAAAAAGTGGTGGAACATGCCGGAGGAATGCCAGGCTATATCTCTCAGGTAACAATCGTTCCACAGGAAAAACTGGGGATGGTTATTCTCACCAATACCCTGAGCAATGTGCCCGCAGCCCTGCAAATGTATATTCTCGATCTCTATTTGAAGGATAAAGCCACCGATTGGTCGGGTATATTTCTGAAATTTAAAGTTCAGGGCGAAGCACAAGAGAAAAAAGAGCTCGAAGAACGAGAAGCTTCCAGAATTCATCGCACCAAACCCAGCCTCGATTTGGAGAAATATGTGGGCGTTTATGAGGATAAAATGTATGGGAATGCTGTTATTACTTTGAAAGACAAGAAGCTACATATGGTTTTTGAACCCGCCCGCGACATGTTTTATTCCGACATGGAACATTGGCATTTCGATACCTTCAAGGTTAAATTCGCCGATCCCTTTCTTCAGGCTGGATATATCACTTTCAGTTTCGACTCCATGCGAAATATCGAAGGATTCAAGATTGATTTAAAAAGTGACGATTTTCACTTCTTCAATCTGAATTTCAAAAAAGTGGTGGAGGAGTAAATCTCAGAAATGTCCGGAATGATTTCGTTCCATAAAATCATAATAAATTACCCGCCATTGGTGAATTTGTAAAGCTTCTGCAATGATAGTCATCTTAGTTTTGCCGACTTATTAATTTCTGGATTATGCGTTATAAATTACTGGCTATATGGCTCTTTTTCACAACAATTCTCTCGGCCCAGACTGATGAAAAACCCACCATCAAAATTAAGGGTCTCGTAAAAGCCGATTATATTTTCGACTCGCGCCAAAATGTCGAAGGACGTGAAGGTTTCTACATTGTTTACCCAAAGCCCAAAGTTTACGATGCCAACGGATTGGATATCAATGCTCAGCCATCGGCCAATCAGTATGGAATGACTACCCGAATTGGCCTGGAAGGTTCAGGGGTGGATGTTTTCAACGCCAAATCCTATGCCTTGATCGAGACCGATTTTACCGGCCCAAGCAATGCTCATAACAATGTTCTGCGGTTGCGTCATGCTTATATCAGACTCGATTGGGAGAAGACGAGTTTGCTGGTTGGGCAGTATTGGAGCCCCACCGATGTGCCGGAAATGATACCCAATATTCTGTCGCTCAACACCGGTACACCCATGCATGCTTTTTCCAGAGGCCCGCAAATCAGGTTAACTCAAAAAACCGGAGCGATTAAATGGGTAGCTGTGGCCTATGCTCAGCGCGATTTTGCCAGCAATGGACCCGATGGAGCCAGCAGTATTTATCTGCGCAATGCCGTTTTGCCCGATTTATCGCTCCAAAGCCAATTCGTTCACTCCAAAGGTATGGTGGGTTTGGGGATTAATTATAAACAACTCAAGTTTAACTCTTTTACTATCGATGGCAAACTTCTTTCCGACAGATTAGCATCCTGGTCGGCGCTGGCTTTTGCACATTTGAAAACCCAGGCATGGGATTTTAAAGTTCAGGGAGTTTGGGGACAGGATTTATCCGACCATCTGCTATTGGGTGGCGCTGCGGTGAGTTCTGTTGACACTTTAAATGCCAAAATCTCCTATACCAATATGGGAGCTTATTCCGTATGGTCATCTGTTTTCTATAAAGTAAAAGGTTGGGAGTTTGGCGGATTTGTGGGTTATGCAGCCAATTTGGGCAGCAATCTCGAAATAGCCGGGCCGAATTATGCCCGTGGAAACAATATAGAATATGTTTATCGTGTTAGCCCTCAATGGTATTATCATATTAAAAATCTCATCATAGCCAACGAGTGGGAATATACAGTGGCAGCTTATGGAACCCCTGATAAATTTGGAAAAGTAAATCAAAGCGACGAAGTAGGAAATTTTCGGTTTACCTTGTCATTGATTTACACATTCTAACAAAAGATTTTCAGCAGATTAAACAATCATTATTTCAATTGTTCATATTGCTTATAGGCCCCTGATTTTACCAGCTCTTTAATGGGCTCTACCTCAGGATATTGCTTGCGGTTTCCAAGATTATACATCTTTTTAAAAGGGTCTGTTTCAATCACTAATTTGAGCAAAGAATCCAATGTGGGCGGATTCAACATTCGTGAATATCGCTCAATTTCAATATCTATATAAGCTGTGTGAATCCCGATTCCTATTTCATCCAGATAAAAACCTTCCCCCAAATCAACCGGATAACGAAGATTTCCCAGCTTGTCGAACATATCGCGCGGTGCCGGATACGACACTATTTTTGTTTTGCTTTCGTCCATAACCACAGGGACCATTTTGCTAAAATCCTGTTTCATTTGATATATCACCGTAGGAGCGCCGGATTTGTCGTAGGTAGCTTTCTTTTCCTGTGTTCTGCATCCTGAAAACAAAGATAGAATCAGGAGCAATGATACTAAATTTTTCATTTTTAAGGAGATTTTTAAAACGCTAAGGCAAACTTACTCACGATGGTCGTGAATGAAAAGTTTGCTATAGCGGTTCTTTAAATTATTTCACCACATTAAATTTTAAGGCTGTCGACCCTTCATCATCAGTAAACCGGACAAAATAAACTCCCGAATCCAGATCGGAAATATCGATAGCTAAGGGAGATGTTAGAGAAGCATTGGGTTGAATGGGCATCACAAGTTGACCTAAGCTGTTGTAGATGGATATCTCGGAAATATTCAGGCTTGCATTGTCTTCAATTTCAATAAAAAGCTTGTTGTTTGCGGGATTTGGATAGAGGCTCACGCGATGGTTTGCCACTAAATCTTCAATGCCTGCCGGACCTTTTTTCTCAATATTTACATCCAATAAATAGGTTCCGGTTTGTCCCACAAAATACGGTGCCACAAAAAACTTGATGGAAGGTTTTCCATTTACTACAATAATCGAAGGTGCCTGCGAATCATATCCAACACCGGCTCCATTGCCTTCGTTATACGAAAAAATAACATCGTTAGTATAGGTGTTGCCATTGCCCGAATTATAGCTGTCGTGAACTCTTGCGGTAACCTCGTATTTATATCCCGCATCGAGATTAAACTGATAATAATCGTAATCTGTTCCCACATGGGTATTTGAGCCGTTGGTCAATTGGTGTACGCCATTGGAGGCACTAAAATCATAGGCGTTGGCTTCGGTGTCATTGTTTTCGTAAGGATCGGCCTGAATGCCTGGAGCCACAATCTTCACTGTGATTGGGTTGGGAAAATCGTTGGTAGAGCCTATCAAATTCCAGTTTCCGCCGGTGGCTTGTTCCCAAAAGGCCAGAATATATGTTCCTGGTTCCAGATTGACCGAAGAGGTAGAAAAATTCTCGGTATAATAATATCCGCCATCATAACTGGCAGACATATCCTGAACCAAAGCTTCGTATTCGCCCTGAGCATTGTATAAATCCGCCGAGACTGTTCCGTTGTAATTGTTGCCAAAATTTGCAATATTGGCAGTTATAGTTAACGGTTCGCCCTGAATAATTGGATTCGGGTTCATTTGAGCCACCGAGTACATTTGTATGGAATTCGACGGTCCGTTGATGGTGATACTTACCTGATTGTTGTAACTCCCATTCTTTATGGCCGACCAGTCTTCACCCGGTTTTTTACTGTAGATACCCAAAGTATATTGTCCGGGGGTTATGGGTAAACCTGCGGTGGTAAAGGTGAGATTATAGTAGAAGCCGGTTTCAAGAGTCCCACTTAAAGTTTCAACTAAGCCAACATTGGCTCCGTCGGAATTAAAGATGGCTACGGTATAATCGCCGGTATAATTTGCTCCACTTTGATTGAGAACAGCAGCCGATACGCTGAACGAGCTAAAGAATTCGATGGGAGAGGGATTCACCGTGACATAGGAGTAGAGTTCTAATGGAGACCCTTCGCCTGGGGTTGAGCCACCACCACCGCCAGCTTCCGGCTCAATGCCATACACTATTTGCTGATATTGGTTGTAGTTGGAAGCGCCCGAACCGGTTCCGCCTGTTCCCGGATTCAGATTGTCCAAATAGAAGTAGCCATCATAATAGCCACTCCAGCCCCAGTTAAAATGGAAATAATTATTGGCATCGTAGCCGTCGCAAACAAATGCATGACCGCCTCCTTGTCCTACTCCTGCATACTCCATGGGCCTGTTATTGTTGAGCTCATTTTTGCAAAGGTTGATCCAGTTGGCATCGGTGTAGCTGCTGCGCATAGTGAAGGTTGTGCTGGTGCTGTAGCTGAAATAGGATTTTAGGGCATTGGCAACTACATCCAACGAACCGGTGCTGCTGCCTCCTTCCTGTGCCGGACCGTAATTCATTTCCAGACTTACCCCGCAATGATACATCAGTGTGGCAACGTGGGTATTGCTTGATGTTACCTGATTGGGCATGGCCGACCAATTATATGTTTGGGCTCCAAAATTTGCTGATAGACTACCATATTTCGAGTGATTGTAGGTATGATATCCTTCTCCATTTTCCGGATAATTATGATATTTCATGATTTGTGCCATGGCGGTAGCTACGCAGCCGGTGGCTACCCGTTGTTGATATTCATTATCATAGGGGCATAAATCATGGTAATAGTCCATCTGATCCCAAATAGTTGTAATCAAAGGATTTACCACCGGCGAATTTTTTTCTTCGGCATAAGGAAAACCTGCTCTTAGCCTTTCCCATTGCTTTTCTATTTCTTTTCCGGGGGGCAGTTGCTGGTCAATAATATCCTTTATTTCCCAACGATATTTATCCATCCATTTAACAAAAGCATCGGGTTGATTATCCTGTTTGTAGTTTTTTTGAGTTGAATAGGCCAAAACAGGAACAACAGCATCGTCGGCACTGATGACAATATATCCTTCGACACCTTCAAAGTTAAAGACATAATAATAGGCTGTTTCGTCCATTTTTTGAATGGCAAACGGCGATTGCAAGTCCCCTGAAATATATACCAAAGATAAATCAGATGGCTTTTTACCAATTAAATCCAATTGATTGATAAAAGATTTCGCAACTTTCCGGGCTTCATTAACTTCTATTTTTTTAGCACTAAGAGGTGAAATGAGAATGAGAAATGCAATAACAAGTGTAAAGAATGCTTTCATAAGGCCAAACTTTTGAATTAACATAAAACAAAAAACGATCTGTATTTCGACGGAAATATCAGTTTTCTAAAATAGGAAATCTTTTGGGTGAGTTGAAAGAGAAAGTGTAATATTATGTGGATTTCATAAATAGTTAAAAAACATTACATTATGTCGCTTTTCATTGGATGTCTTACGAAATTAAAGGTCGATTAAATCATTTTTTATTGCGAATTTAACCAGGTCGATGGTCGATTTAAGCTCTAATTTCTGAAGGATATTGTTCTTATGGGTTTCCACTGTTCTCACACTGATATATAGCTCATTTCCAATTTCTTTATAAGAAAGTCCTTCGGCAATGAGTTTTAGTATTTCCCGTTCGCGCTTGGTGAGGTTCGATAGTTTAATATTGTTGAATTTGTCGTCAGAGTTGCCTGATTTTTTGATATAATCCATGAGAATGGTATTGGGAATCTTGTCGCTCAAATACTCAAATCCCTGGTGTACTTTTTTAATTGCCTCAACCAAATCTTCGCGCATACTGTCCTTGGGCAGAAAACCTTTTGCACCTGCTCGTATACTTTTAAATATGGTTTCCTCGTCGGTATACGAAGAGAAAACAATAATTCTGATTTGCGGATATTCACGATTTAAAATCGATGCAATTTCAATACCGGACATTTTCGGTAGCGAAATATCGAGGATAATAATCTCCGGTTTAATGAATTTCAGTTTATCGAAAAGTTCATCGCCATTGGATGCTTCTCCTACAATTTCTATCTCATGCTCCTTTATGAGCAAAGCAAATATTCCATCTCTTACTATCTGATGGTCATCAACAAGCAATACTTTTATCTTGTTCATACTTGGAAATTAATTTAAAGCTAAGATAAGGATATTTTGTATCCCGCGGTAGCTCTTATCTTGCGGTAAAGAGACATCTTAATAAAAGGTGAAAAAGGTCACACTCTGTAATATATTTTATTATGACGGCGATTTTTAGGTTATTGAAGCTTCAAATTGTCGCAGAAATTTCAAATCGTTTTCGAAAAATAGTCGCAAATCCTTAATCTGAAATTTCAGCATGGTAATGCGTTCAATGCCCATTCCAAAAGCAAAACCAGTATATTCATCCGGATCAATGCCATTGCTTTGTAATACATTAGGGTCAACCATTCCGCAACCAAGAATTTCTACCCAACCCGTATATTTACAAATATTACAACCTTTTCCCCCGCAAATATGGCAACTGATGTCCATTTCTGCTGATGGCTCTGTAAAGGGGAAATAGCTTGGGCGAAGTCGTATTCCGGTATTTTCACCAAACATTTCTTTCGCAAAATACATCAGGGTTTGTTTGAGATCGGCAAAGCTCACATTCTTGTCAATATAGAGCCCTTCAACCTGATGAAATATGCAATGTGCTCTGGCTGAGATAGCTTCGTTACGAAAAACACGGCCGGGAAAAATACTTCTGATAGGGGGCTTTTGGCTTTCCATGACCCGAACCTGCACAGAGCTTGTATGGGTTCTAAGAGCAATATCGGGTTTCTTTTCAATGAAGAAAGTATCCTGCATATCGCGTGCAGGGTGCTCTTCGGGGAAATTTAATGCGGTGAAATTATGCCAGTCATCTTCAATCTCAGGACCATCTGCCACAGTGAAACCAATCCGCGAAAAGATATCTGTAATCTTATTTCGAATGATGGAAAGCGGATGGCGGCTACCTGCTTCTGCCTGAACAGGCATAAATAAATCTATATAATGTCCCGAATCTGTTTCAAGTGATTCCAAAAGATTTTTAACCTGTGTAATCTTATCCTGAACTGCATTTTTCAAATTGTTCAGCAAGATGCCTACTTCTTTTCGGTCTTCTGGAGCTACTGTTTTAAAGTCGTTAAAGAGCACTGGAATAAGTCCTTTTTTGCCAATATACTGTATCCGAAAGTTTTCAAGCTCATCGAATTTGGTCAATTCACATGAAACTACAGCATCTATGTATTGCTTTATTTTGTCAATCATGACCTATTTCTCCAATATTTTAATCTTCATGGTAACATTATCTATGGGCATATTGGCTTTTCCAGTTGGAACGGATGCCAATTTATCCAATACATCAAATCCTTCTGTAATTTCTCCAAATACGGTGTATGCACCATCTAAATGTGTAGTTCCGCCAATGGTTTTATAAGCGGCTTTTTGTTGTTCAGTGTATTTAAAATTTTCAACAGCTATACCTTCCGCTTTCATAAGTTCTGTAATCTGCTGCGAATAGGCATTGAGTTCGGCTGTTTTACGAGCCTTTTGCAATTCATTCACTTTATCAAAAAGATCTTTATTTTCTGGTCTGGTAATGAATTCCCTTACTGCATCAGCTTGCATAGACTGAGTGATACGAGATTCAAAAGCTGCAATTTCTGCATCATTCGATACTTTTCCCTGGACAATATAGAATTGAGAACCACTGGAAGCCTTGGTTGGATTAACATTATCACCCATACGTGCAGCTGAAAGTGCTCCTTTTTTGTGGTAATATTTATGAGCCATAAATTCTGCTGGAACAGTATATCCCGGGTCTGTGCGACCATCCTTATTACCACCACCCTGAATCATAAAATCCTTGATTATTCTATGCCAGGGCGACTCATTATACCAGCCTTCTTTAACTAATTTTACAAAATTGTCGCGGTGCTGCTTTGTCTCATTGTAGAGAAAGCCCTTCATGTTTCCATAGGGTGTTTCAATAACGAAATAGGTTGTCTTTTCCTGGCCTTGAGCAGCGAGAAAAATAAATCCGAAAATCAGAGAGAAAATTAAATTTTTCATTTATTCAATGGTTTGAAAGGTTGTACTTATTTTGTTCATTATTTCTTCAAATTCAGCCGCTGTCAGTTTCAGTTTAGGTTGTTTGAAGTCTATATCGTATATGGTATTGATAGGCACTAAATGAATATGTGCATGAGGAACTTCAAGCCCCAGAACAACAATTCCAATTTTCTTGCAGCTCACATGTTTTTCTATGGCTTTTGCAACTTTTTTGGCAAAAACCATCATCTCAGCAAGGTCGTTATTATCCATATCGAAAATATAATCTGTTTCTTTCTTGGGGATAACAAGTGTATGACCTTTTACAAGAGGGTTGATATCGAGAAACGCATAAAATTTATCGGTTTCTGCAATTTTATAGGAGGGAATCTCTCCATTTACAATGCGGGTGAATATAGTTGCCATAGTTTTTAGTCTCTGGTTATTTCTATAATTTCGAAAGGAACAATTCCGGCAGGGACTTTAATCTCAGCTATTTCTCCAACGCGTTTACCAAGAAGTCCCTTGGCAATAGGAGAACTTACCGAAATACGACCCTTTTTCAGGTCAGCTTCTGTTTCAGGAACTATTTTGTAGGTCATAACCGAAACATTTTTCAGGTTTTTAATCTTAATGGTTGAAAGAATAAGGATTTTGGTTGTATCCATTTTCGATTCATCAATAAGACGGGCATTCCTCACAATGTCCTGTAACTTTGCAATCTTCATTTCGAGTAAACCTTGTGCATCTTTTGCTGCATCGTACTCGGCATTTTCAGATAAGTCGCCTTTATCTCGTGCTTCGGCAATCTGACGTGAAATGGACGGCCTTTCCACAGAAATTAAATGATTCACTTCATCCGTTAATTTATCCAATCCTTCTTGTGTAAAGTATTTTATTTCTGACATAACTGTTGTTTTTATATTCATCATTAATGAAGAAAAGACCCTTATTTGCATAAGGGTCCTTTCTTTTTGCAAAGAAACAATTTTTCTTAATATTATTCTTGTGGTCTAACTTGCTAAAAAATTAGAGGCTAAATCTTACTCCCAATCTATGGATACCATTGAAACTTCTGGTGGCCTGATAGGAATAATCGATGCCGAAATGTGTTTTTTCTTCCTTGTTAAGAGGAACCTGAACACTGAAACCGCCGCTAAAGCCTTTATGAAGAGTAAGATTCTCAACGTCATCATAGAGTTTGTCTTCGTAGGTATAACCTGCGCGAAGAAGTATGATGTCTCTCAGGGAAAGTTCACCACCCAAAACATATTGGTCGCGTGTAAATGAGTTGGATACGAAGGTACCGGCTAAAGTAAAACGACTTAATTCGCCAATAAGAAAATCGTAGCCTAAACCAATATTCAGCTGCGCAGGTAACTCAAATTTCTCCGAACGCCATTCAGTTGTAAACGAGTTTGCATTACCAGGGAGCAATGATTTAAGTGATAAACCATCGCCGGAAAATCTCATTGGAGTACCAATGTTTTTTAAGCTAACGCCAAGTTTAAAGTTGTCGTTAGGTCCTGTGATATATTGGATACCGGCATCAATAGCAACCCCTGTAGCAGATACATCGGCCATGGATTCGGAAATGATTTTTAATACAAATCCCCCATGAATACTGTTTGAGAATGAGCGGGCATAGGCCACATTGATATTAATAAGGGATGGACTATAGGTTCCGGCACCTTCATCGGGTAAAGCGGTGGTGGTGCGGTCAATGGTACCAAAATTCATATTCATGATGCTCAATCCCAATGCACCTGATTCGCCTACCTTGGTAGCCAAACCAAATGAATAAATATCAATGTCTGCCGAAGTAAAGTATCTGGTATAGGTTAATCCGGCATCAAAACCCTTGGTCTGAGCTAAACCCCCAACGTTACCAAATATTGCTTCGAGACCTGTTACTGTAGAGGATCCGGCACCTCCCCAACCCGTGGTTTTGGCCCAGGGGTTTATAAGAAGTTCGGATGCTCCGGCTTGTCCTGAACGGTCTTTATTTCCCGCAAGAGCATTTTGAACTGGAAGTATGATGCCAGCAACGAGAATTACCACTATTGAGATTTTATATAGATTTTTCATACTCTGTAATTTTATTTTTTTGAAAATCATATTTATTGCCATGCCTCCTCAATTAGAATGTGTTTAAGTCAAGTTTACGCATCATTCCAAACCATTTCAAAACGACTTCTTTCTTTTCGCCATTGAAATCGGCCTCCACATGTATCAGATACATACCTCCTGCAATGGGAACACCTGCAAAGTTTTTCAAATCCCATTCAATAAAGGTTTGAGCGTTGTCTTTTTCAAACTGACGAATTTCTGTTCCGCTAAGGGTATAGATGGTTACAGAGCATTTGTCGGGAAGGTTGGTAATTTTTACCCGGTTGTCCAATGGTACTGTTTCGTAGGTAGAATAAGCATAATAAGGGTTGGGCACAATTCTTATCATATCCAGATCCTCATCATACGATGCTTCATCATTATACGAGGTAGCAATAGGACGTGTAGAGAAATTGTACATGGGGAAGTTATTGTTTTGATTTCCATATTGAGAATTAGTGGAATCAGCAATAGGTAGCGGAGAATAATAACGGTTATAAGGTTTGCCCATTCTTATTTTCACTTTCACGTCTGTTGCCAGATGTTGTGCCGGAACTGCCAAAGGAATGGTTACCCACATGGCAGTAGTATAAATTGCCTGAAATACAAACATAGGAACTGGAGCTGTTTCGCTATAAGTTAAGGCATCGAAATAAGATTTTCCGGCATCATAAGCGGGGAAAAGCAATTCGGGAACAGCTGTAGTTCGAGCATAATACTGAGGGCGCATCACATAGATATAATGTTTACCGCCAAATATGTACTGTCCATCAGTTGGATTAACAACATTTGTTGTTGGATTCCATTGCATATCGCGACCGTTATTGGCTGACAACCAGGAGTCTTCTCCGTAGATAATATTGAGGCGTTCGCCGGTTTCTACATTAATTGCATAACCAGGAAACCAGCCCATTCCGGTTGCACTGATATAATTAGCATCTTCCTCGTTGGATGAAGCTGTGGTTTCAGTAGCGAAATTTCCATCCTTGTCAATAGATGGGCTTCTTCTTAGCCAGAATCTTTGGGCATTTCCTTCTGATAAACTATTGTCAGCACACATTTCAACAACAGGGCAACGAGTCCATTTCGATTTGTCGCTGGTTATTACAAAGTCAATACTTGATATGTTTTTTAGGCTGTTATTTCTTCTGGTTGTAAGATCATAGGCAGGACCATTATTATCCTGAGAATGGGCAGCAACAAAAGAATAAGGAGCCCATGTTGCACCAACAATTCCTTCAAAATTTGAACCTGGATCCCAGGAGTTATTTCCATCCATATCGTCATCATTTGGATCTCCGACATCGCCTGCAGTTGATGTACCTGAGCGAATCCAGTTCAGAGATGTGCCAGGAATATCAAAGTCGGGCATTCCGCCATACCATGTCTTGGAACTGTCGGCATAACTAATGCTGCTTGAAAGCACATTATTATTTGTAGCTAAAACTTTATAAACATAAGTTGTGTTATTGCCATCCGGACGTTTACCCACAGTATAGGGTCCTGAATAATAGATTTGTTCCAGATTGACCGACAGACCAAGCTCAGATATAATCTGCTCGTTTCGGGTGAGAATACTGGTTTCGCTATAATAAGTCATTCCTGATTCTATGTCTTTTAGTCTCCAGCCGGCTACCATCATACGGGCTGTATCGCCACCAGCAAGGATCGCTAAATCGCCGGAGACATCGGTATTAATTACAGGATAGAGCGAATCAAATTTTAATTCAAAAATACCAGGTTGCACATTCAAAGGATCTACCACACGAATATCCACCGGTCCATAACCAGTTTTATAGGTGGCTTCGTAAGCAATTGGATAATCGTCGGAACCCATCACATTCAATGAATCGGCAGGTTTTTTGGCCAATATTTCAGCAATAGTTTCGTCGGTTAATTCAATTTCCATGTTGCCATTACCTCTACCTTCGATACGGGTAATCTGAGGTTGAGCTCCATAATCGGAATTCAATACAGCTCCGTTCACCGGACGGTGTGGAATTACGGTATAGGTTTTAATATTTTTTCTTCCAGATAAATAAGGAAGTTTTTGACCATAAAGACCATTTAAGTTTCCGGGCTCCTGACTATAAGTTAAATAATTATTGTGAGCATAAGCCAGAGCCATGAAATAGTATTGTTTGTGGTTTACCATTTGTTTGGCTCCTTCGGCAAAGGCGTCTTCGGTAAGAATAAAAGAGTGCTGAATGCCGTTGTCAGCGCCATTGACCATGAGTTTTGGAACGTTGGCATTAATCGATTGGTCAAAATTGTAGTTAATCAATCGGCCAATTCCGTTTTTAATATCGAATTGCGCAACTAATCTGGCCTGATCGGGGTCATCTAAGCTTTCAACACTTACCGATGAATTTCTCAACTGGTAGATCTGATAGCCTTCAAAGCTATAATAAGGATCCCAATCTTCACCTTCTGGCGATTTGATATTAGGGTCGGCCTCTTTGTAGCCTTCAGCATAGTTATTGCTGGTTGGGCGGTTAGAAATATAGAATATAACTTGTTGATCCAATTCGCTGAAAGTTAAGTCTGGAGCATTGGGACCATCAATAACTTTAAAACAATTGTCGAATAGAGCCTGACATTTATCATCCACTACGCGCAATAATTCAACCGATGCAAAAGGCCCTCCGGAAGCAGCACGTGCCCATGGCACCCCAACAGTAATATAGTTCACTGCGCCTGGTTCCAAAACGAATGGACCTGCGGATTGCATGAAACGACGGTCACCATAACGGTTTCCAGCTTCTTCTTCTGTCCAGTATTTACCATTGGTATTGTAACCACCATTTGGAGGAAGTCCACCAGTGCCCCAATTCCATGGGTCAGAATTGCCAGGAAACATGAAGTCGGTTTCAGGACCTCCGGCACCCGAACTAATGTGTGCGTTGCCGCCATAACGCATTTTTGTATTGTCTTTCCAGATACCACGAAGGAAATTATAATATTCTGGGGCACTTCCAGGGTCAGTGGAATAGGCTGGACCAGTATTGTTATGATAAACAAAGCGGCGCATACCAAAACGTTCGTCATCCACAATGCCATTTCCAAAGTTTACACCATTGATGCTGGCATCAACCACTTGTTCGTAGGTTGTATCTCCATTGATTACGACAATATTAAATTTTGGATTGTCCACTCCATCAGGATCCATATAGGGGCCCTGGAAGAAGTCAACACCAATGGCTGGTGGCTGCGAACCATAGGATTCAGGTTCATTGGCTCCATCCAAGGCCTGACCATTATAGCAATAGCCCAAACCACGACCCACATCACAACCAACAAAATCGTCCCAGGCATAACCTAAGTCGGTATCAACCCAGGGGGAAAAATAAGTTTCTGTTAAACGGAAAGTAGAGCGGTTGATGATTTCGTAGCTATAGAAAGTCATATTGTTGATAACATCGTTGGTAGCAAAACCGAAGGCTTGACCACGGATTTCCAAACCAATGGAAGCGCCATTAGTTTCGGTATGAAAATCTCCTTTATCGTTAAATACCCACCAAAGTGTTTCGTCACCCTTAAGAATCTGGTCAACGAGAATACCACCTTTTACAATCCCTAATTCTGTTTCAGGTGTAGGAGTGGGAATGTAGAACGGGTCGTTCACATAGTTAATGGGGCAAAGTTCGTTATAGATATCATAATAAGGATAGTCTCCATTTTCGGGGTCATAATCACCATCCTGATCCATATCGAAGAAAGGAGCGAGATAATAACTTTGATTCATGGAAACATCGCCATGTGCCGGCCATTCGTAGAAAGATTCGGGAATGGTATAACCAGGAAAATCTTCCTCTTTATCTTCCGATGCCCACCAGGCCAAAAACAAATCGACTTCGGCACGGGTCACTTTAAAATGCCTATCATATTCAGCACAGGTTTCCTTGTCAATGGCTGCTGTACCATCTACAGTTAATGGACCAGTCCAATAGTCATTACCAACTTGTCTGTAACGCAAAGCCGCTAATTTCAGCTGGTTATTAACGTCCAAACCACCAATCCACAAAGAACCGGAGAACATGGATGTGGCTGTTCCATCTTTAGGGATAAAATATTGAGATCCCACACCTCCGGGTAAATCCCACCACATGTCGCCACCAGTATTAATTCTGGCTCTGACATTATTCACATCGAGGAAACGATAGCTGGTGGCCTGGGCGCAACCGGCAGCGGTTGCTTTTACCTGATTTGCAGATTTATTGGCTCCCACAAACTCTCTGGCATGAATAGGAGCCAGAAGGGAGATGCTCAATAAAACTAAAAATAACCTGTATATATTCTTCATTTCTCTATTTTTTTTCATATCAAAAATATAATTCAGTATTCAATTAAAAGTTAAAAATCAGACCAAGATGAATGGTTCTTGGGGAGCTATAATTCCCCGGATTATTCACTCTGGTTTCGTAAAGTAACCTATAAGATTCCTCATTGAGTTGCTGAGCGATATCACTCTGCCATTCGGGTGCTGTTAAATAACCATCGTCATCCGGGTTTCCGCTATAGGCATAAACTCCGGTAATATTTTTGGAATTCAATACATTGTTTACGGAAAGATAAACATTCAGATAGGACTGTTGTTGAGAATTATCTTTCTTCTTAAAATAGATATCCTTGTCAAGTCTTAAATCCATACGGAAAGACCAGGGAATGCGTGATCCAAAATAACTACCTTTCAGAACTGTTGTACTTCCGGCATTCAATGCAAATACATTCTCCGAGCGGGTATAAGGAGTTCCGCTACCACCATTCATGGTTACTGACAGACCAGTGTTGGCTAATACCTGAATGGGGTCTTTTCCTGATTTTGTTCTTTTAATTACCCAGCCATTGTATTCCTTACCCGAACCATATCTAAAATCAAATACTAAGTTAATGGCATGTCTTCTGTCCCATGCCAATGGGTTAACAGAACGAAGATTTGGTAAACCTGAATTTACGAGTGCCGCAGCGGTTTCACTCGATGAACCTGTTCCGTCGGCAAACTGTAGGGTGTAAGCTGCTCTCACTCTGACATTCTTTGTTCTTCTTAGGTCATAAGAAATGGTTAAACCTTTTACAGTACCAAAGTCAATGTTTTTGTAGGTATAGTAATCTTTTGGATAAGCTCCGGCATAACGTGAATACTGAACTAAGTTTCTAATTTCCTTATAATAAGCCGCAATACTCAGAGAAGACGAGTTAGAAAGTTTTTGAGTGAATCCAAGCTCATAATCAATGGTTTTCTTAGGCTTCAAATCAGGATTGTTAAATGTAGTGGTAGAAGCATAGAAAAGATACTGAGAAGGAATGAATCTGATAGCCTCCAACGGACGCTGGGTTAAAATATCGTAGTGAGCAAAGAATAAAGCTTCGTCAGAAATAGGGAAGGAGAAAGAAAGACGAGGTAGATAGCTCCACTGTGGTTCATAATCCTTAAATGCTTCTTTAACAATGGTGGTATTGGCATTTTGCAGATAGGGTGAAACGCCCTGACCTTTGTCCAAATCGTTTGGATCCTGAATTACAGCTCCCAAATCGTTATACCATACATCACCGCTTCTGTAACCAGAGATGGTAGTAGGGCTGGTTGCTTTGTCCACATAAACAATAAAATCGTCGCCAATATTACCTGGACGGTCGGCATTCAATCGGGTGTAATCAGTAGCAGTAAGTTCGCCGGCTGTTTTGGCTGGATAGAACAAATAGGGGTCTTTTAAAGTTAATTGGTTAGCATCGAATCTGTCCACCCGTAAACCCACATTAACTACTAGGTCGCCATTAAAGTCAAATTTATCCTGAATATAACCTGCCATATAAATGGGCTCATAGGCTCCGGTATGTCTTAGGAAATCACCATTGTCGTCGGTTTTAGTGAAGAAATCGTCGAAGCTTTTTCTGCCTGTTAATTTATTTCCTTTATGGTCGTAGCCGTATCCACCAAAATAACCATTTCCATCGTTATAGAGTTCATCGGCTGTGAACATATCAATATCGAATAAATCTTCTCCAACACTGATGGTTCTCATTTTACCATCTCTATCGTAAACATTAATGGTTTGTGCTTCAACATTATAAGAGTCAACATCGATAAAATCGACACCGTCAACATCTAAACCTAATTTTTTTCTAAGATTGATATCAAAGGTTCTTTGACTGGCGCCATCGTATTTTCTATAATAAAGGATGGTGTCAACAAATTGACCGCTGGGGGTTTCGTTGGCATGATAAATACCGTCGGTGTATACCAAATAGGGGTTGTCTGTATCAATTTCGCCAATATGGAAATTGGTTAAACCTCTCATAAGAGTCCAAAGACCTGTAGGAGAGTACCCAAAATTGCTTTGTTTTTGTTGTTCGTACTGGAAACCAAATTTAATTTCGTGGGTACCAATATCCATGGAAGCAGCAACGTTTACACCTAACTGGCTTTGGTCGAATTCGCTATAACCGTTGGAAACAATACCTGGTGCTGTCCATAAGCCATAAATACCATCAGGATTTTGTCCGTTGAGCAAACCATTACCCAACTGAATCTGGTCTAGATTGGAATGGAAAAATGAGTTGGGGAAGAAATCGTAATATTGTAGGGTATGATTGGCTAATGCCATATTTTCCGAAAAAGGTGTAAAAGTAACCAAAGTATCAAAATCCCAGTTATTGATAAATTTAACATTGGGGGTATTGGTTATTGTATCGAATCCATTTTCATAGGAAGCGATTTTGGTGGTTTCAAACTTACCAAGGTATCCATATTTAAAAAAATCATCTTTAAATTTACTGCTTTCTGTTTTACTGAAACGCTTGGAGTAGTCTACCTGAATGGAATAGAAAAAGTTTTTAGCCAAACTGGTACTTTCTTTTTTGGCAGGGAATTTTTGGGTAAAACGGCCATAGGCTCTCCAGGTATAATCGGTGGTGGCTGAGTTATTATCCCAGTTGAACACAGAATTGCCGTAGTTGAAATTATTGCCTTTAAAATAGTTGAAGGTACCACCAAAAGTTAGGTTGGTATTTTCTGAAGTTCTCACATCAAGTTTCAGTGAAATGTTTGAAGACAGATTGTCGGAATTTGGAGCAGCTTTCACATTTTCAAGATTGTTGGCTTTGGTGAATTCAGCATTTTGGTAAATACCAAATCCCACTCCTGATGGACGAACCGGAGTGCTGTGCAGGTAATTTTGCCAGTCGTCGGTAGCCTTGGTAATACCAATAGGCGAGTTATATCCAGATTTATTATAAGCTACGTTACCTGCCAGGAAGAAGCCCAGCAGTGCGGTAGAAGATTCTTCTTTACCTTTAAACAGGGGGCCTGTGAGGTTAAACTCAGCGCTATTGGCGCCATAACCATCTAAAAACTGTGAGGTTTGAGCCTCAATACCTCCACCAAATACCCTGGAAGGTCCTTTGGTTGTGATGGAGATAACACCGCCCGTTACGTCACCGTACATGGCAGGAGTACCACCAAGCAAAACGCTTACCTGTTCCAAAGCCGAAGCTGGCAGACTGGATGAGCCTATTACCTTAACACCGTCGATATAGGTTACTGTTTCTTCGGATCTTGCTCCGCGCACGCTACCCCTTTCACCATCCTGGGAGAAAACACCCCCTACAGTTGTGGCTATGGAGTTGGCATTCCGGTTGGGCATTTTGGCAATTTCATCTTTGGTAACAGTGGCACCTGTAGAAGTTTTATCCTTTTCAATCAAGGGAACTTCGTAGGCAATAATCTCAACCACATTTAAGTCAATGGCACTGGAGCTCATAGAAACATTGAGGAATTCAATGGTTCCGGCTTTAATGATGACCCCTTTAATGGTTACAGGCTGAAACCCGACATAGGTGGCTTTAAGCTCATAGGTTCCCGGAGGAATTGGCTTAATTACATAGTTACCATCGAAGTCGGATGTGGTACCTCCAATGAGGGTTCCCCCCAACTCTAAAACGATATTGGCGAATGGAACAGGCTCTTTGCTATCCTTGTCTAAGATTTGTCCCTTCAGAGTTCCGGGTTGGGCAAAGGCCATTAAACTTGCGAATAATACTATTCCAGTTGTTAACAGTAAATTTCTTATCATACCTTGGAATTTTACAATATTTTTCAAAATGCTATAAAAGCAGGTAAAATAACAAAATAATGCCGGGAAAAACAAAACAAATTTTAAGGGAAATTAACGTTTGTTAACAATGGGTTTAATAGGGGCGTGAAAGTATGGCTTGATGTATCACTGCCTGCCTTAAATCAACCGCAGATTCGTGGTTCTGTTCTTCCACATAGTCGTACTGATAATCAATAGCTTCATAGGTTTCTCCCAGGTCGTTGGAGAGTGTTTCCACATGCTTCAAAGAGGAGGCTGCATAATCACTTCCGGTGTAGGAATCTAAGGTTGTTGGTTTTGCGTGTTTCTCTGATTGTACGGGCTTTCCGGGGGTTTTTTTAACGACTTCCGCCTCGTATGGATGGCTCGTTTTGGCGTGTTGAGCCTTTGGAATGTCGAATAATTGATTAAAAATGGCCTCTAAATCCGGTGCTTTTTGAGTGTTGTCGGAATGAGAAAACTGATGATTTTGGGGCAAAGGTTTTTTTTGGGAGTTTTTTTTGGAATTAAGCCCCTTGTAAATCCCATAGGCAACCCAGGCAAATACCAACAAACCGTAAATTAAATCTTCCATCGGAGAAAAATTAATAAGCTGTAAAGATAGATATAAAACATTATGAAACACCCACCTTTAGAAAATCTGAACAAAAAAAATCACAAATTCTCAACAGGAAGCACTTATCAATCCTTTGAAATAAAGCAGTGTACCTGCGAAAACAGATGTTATTTCGATGAAAGATTAATCGGGACTTGAAAGGCAGCTTTTGAAATTTTAGTCAACCAGGTATTGAAACTTTTATTAAATCCCCAACCATCTCCACAGAAAGAACTCACGTTCGTGTTGCCTCATGTGCTTGGGTTTGCGACGACTTTTTTTAATCATTTTCCGCTGTTCTTTCGCCTGACGATCAGTCTGTTCTTTATACTTTTTGTCGTATATTTTAACTTCTTCGTCAATGGCTTTGTTTTGTTTTTTAATCATCTCTTTTTGAGCCCGCTTATCACTGTTGGCGCTGCGGTTGAAAATGCCGCATGAGGTCAACGATATTGCCAGAATAAGAATGGTTAGATTTATTACAATGGTTTTTAAATATCGTTGTGTACTCATTTTAATAGCGTTTTTAGTCAAAGTTTTAATGATTCAATTGAAGGTAAATCCTTATTAATTCAAAACGTGTTTGGCAAGGATTTTTTGAACCTCGTAAACGTTGACAGATTTGTTAAACCGCTTCATGATGCTTGGGGTTTGTTCACCGGAGACCCAGATTTTTAACTCGGCTTCCAAATCAAATGTGCCGGCTGTCTCAACACTAAATCTCGAAATACTTTTATAACTAACAGACAAGTATTCGGTTTTGCTGCCGGTTATTCCCTGAACATCGATAATAATGAGCCGTTTGTTGGTAAAGACAAACGTATCGCGAATAAGTTTAAAGCCTATTTCAATGGTTTCGCTGTCAATGAGCAGCTGGCCATAATCGCTTTGAAGCTTTTGAGGGTCTACAGTGCCTGCGTTGCCCAGAATTGATGAAAAAATACTCATAATGATGGTTTTTTAGTTAGAATATTGAGTAGCCCCACCAGGACTCGAACCTGGATTTAAAGTTTAGGAAACTTCCGTTCTATCCCTTGAACTATGAGGCCCTGTTCTGCTGACAGCGCAATGCCAAAAGAATGTGGCAAAGGTAAATAAAAAAAGGGTTATCACTGACAACCCTTTTTGCTCCCCTTCTTGGACTTGAACCAAGGACCCCCTGATTAACAGTCAGGTGCTCTAACCAACTG
>DYSN01000055.1 GCA_020718205.1 Draconibacterium orientale | reverse complement strand
TCGAAATAGAGCTTAAACGGATAAGCGCCATCGGTGGTGAAATAGTCGAAGCTGTGGTTTTCTTTGAGCAAATCGATCTTTTTATGCCAGATTAAATCTTCGAGCACCACAAAATCGAAACCTTCATTCCCGCCGATGGAAAGGGTATAATTTCCATTTTTCAGAGCCTTGAAAGCCAGGTCAATCATGGAGGTGTCGGGAATTTGGTTGATGGCGAGCCATAACGAATCGGCTATAGTGAATAAAATGGGATGCGTGTCGGTTGCGGTATCCATTTTTATGGCATCGAATGATTTGTCATAGCCTGAGGATGCATTCGCATTGAATCCAATAAAGGTATAATCCGGGACATTGTCACCCTCTGATTGTATCATCAGGGTTTTTCTTTGCAAATCTTCATCAGGTTGAAAATCAATTTCATGTATGGTTTGCGAATCGGCCAAATCCACCATATCTCCGGCTTCGCCATGAACGAAAACAACGTCGAGTGGACGAATGAGTGCCGAAGCATTTCCAAGGCCATCGATATAATAACTGAAACAGTTGTCAGTTTCGTTGAAGCGGTACAGCGCTTTATGAGTAAGGTTTGGTAAGCTCAGCCGATCCCAGGCAAGGGATGCTGCAAAGGGGTTGGGTTGTGGATGAAGACCGGATTTTGAAACAGGGAACGACAAAGAACCAGTGTTGAGTTCTCCTTTAAAAACCACCGGATGAATGCTGTCGGTTTCGAATTTATAGGTTTTCTGATATTCGAGAATTGCTGCAGTATCAGCAATCAGATTCCATTGCCCATCCTGATAAGTCCAAACATTGATGCTATCTAAGCTGTTATAGATTGTAGTTTCAACAGGTAAAGCCAGAATTCTCGCAATTGTATCTGTGGAAAAACAGGTATATTCCAAATGCCCGTTATCTATAACTTCGGCCCATTTCATACTGGCTCGGTGAGTGTCGTTCCCAAGCATATGTATGGTTCCATTGTTGGTGAGTTGATTACAGGTTAATGTTCCATTGGTTCCAAGCGTGATTCTTGCATTTTTTACCACATATAAATCAGCTATTTCTACAACAGTATCGATGTAGGGAAAATGTTTGGAAAACTGCGAAATCACAATCTTTTCATCAGATTCGGGCATTTTGGTGGTTGCCCAATTCATGGGATTATTCCATACCGAATCTATTCTTCCAATCCAATGGTTATTGGGTGGAGTAACAGAAGCAAGGTCTACAAAAGGAATAACTCTATAATGTGCCGATGTAATATAATACCCTTCTTCTCCAGCTGAGATTTCATAAGGAGAACCTTCAATGGCAATTTCTTTATTCTCAATACTATCGGTATTCAATAAATTCAACCCATCTAAAAAATGGGCATATACAATAAACCTTCCGTCCGGGCTCTCTGCAAGACATTTAGTCGATATTTTTATAAATTCACCAACAGAGTTAAATCTTGTTGAAACAGAATCTGACTTAATATCATAGGAATAGGTACCTTCCCAGTAAGATTTCGAATCAAAGCCTCTATATCTTCCCAATAATATTTCATTGCTGGTAATAAACATCCCTTGAATCAGATGGTCTGCTCCATACTGGGTCACAGCTGATACTCTTTCCTGGCCAGCCAGATAATCCAGTTGGCCTGTATTTCTATTCCACCTGAAAATACTTTCGGCATTTGAACCAATATCTTTGGTGGTTATTCCGTAGTAAATTCCTGATTTCCATTCAATAATATCGACAAGAGGATTGTCATCGGGAAGCTGGATTGAATCTAAGGAATGAGTTGCTGGATTGTATTCGTAAAACAAGGAATCTGCTGTAAAATATATCAATCCATTTGTACCCTGCTTAAAGTTAATATACTGCCAAGACCCAAAATTGAAATCAAAAGGATTTGTTAGGACATTCCCGATAATATTATATTCATAAACATGATATTTTTTTAGTGGATAATCTAGACTATAAGTTATATAAACGATTTTATCATCGGAAGGGAAAAAAGCAGACTTTGTTCCCGTGCCTTTCGTTTGACTCAATAAATCCAAATTATCGCGCAATTTTGTAAACTCCTGTGTATAATAGTCTATTTTAAAAAAGATGCCCTCATTGTTCTTTCCACCTTTTAGAGTTTGGCCATATATATTTCCATCTGTGGCTTGACAAAGCCAATAAGGTGTTTGCCCGTTTTCTTCAGGAGTATTAATTATCAATGAATTAACTAATTCTATCTGAGAATTTTCGGGAGAAAACTTATAGATACTTCCGACCGGATTTGTATTGGAATTCTTCACAACGCCATAGATTTCGTTATTATAACAGTTTAAGTATCCCTTGGGGTTATTGAAATTTTGCTGAGAAAAATCTATCTCTAGGTTTAATTCTCCGGTGAAAATATCATAGGATAAAAGATAACCATTCATTGAACTTGCCTCATCCACTTTTTCTATATTGAAATATATTTTAGAGTGACCATCGTAGCATAGATTTTCACCCAATTTGTGGCCATTCCAATATTCGCTTTCAGGGTTGAAATAATGTACAGGAGTTATCGAATTATCGATGGTATTATAGCGAAATATGGTTCCTTTGCCTAAAGCACCCTGTACAATCGTCAATCCATAATATTCATAGTCGCTCACCTTGCACATTTTCCCGGTGGGTAAGGCACCTGTTTCAGTCGTAAATTCATTGATTACTTCAAAACCACTGCCTTGTGGGTCTATTTTAAAAATAGCTCCGCGGGTTAGTTCTATTCCGGTTCGGGTTATTCCGATGAATTGATTTTCCTTGACAATGATATTCCCCTGAGGTTGTTTGAGCACACGGAAATCAAATAGTTTGGAAACTAAATTGGTTTCCGGAGCAAATTTAAGCAAGGTGCCAGCCTGATAGCTACCTCCATTGGTAAGCATGAAATAAAAAGCTCCATTGTATTTTGTCCAATTTCCCGATACATTATATCCAAAAGTTTTATCAAAATATGCGATTAAGCTAATCTCCTGACTTTGTCTGCTATATTTGTAAATATAAGTTGAATTATTTTGATCGGCCCGGGTATCGCAAAGGTAAATGGCATCCTGATCCACATAACAAACCCTTGAATCGGGCGGAACGGTATCTAAATATTCATATTCACCACTAAGCATATCGTATTCTATTAAGGCACCATCGTATTCCCATTGTCCTACTGGTTTCAATTTTATAGCACCATAAAGCTTATCATCCTCATTCAGAAAATAGGGCTCTAAAATGCCATCCCATTCAAACGAAAAGCCAAAACGATGAACCGGAATTGTTGTATCGTTTTCAAAATCAATTTTATATATAATTCCACCACCTTCGTTTCCGAAAAAGGAATTTAGCCCCCAAATCTCCTCCTGACTAAAGGCAGTGGAAATAAGGCAAGTTGTAAGAATCAATAACAGAATGCTTTTCATCTGGTTATAATTTTATTTTTAATGGTCAGATGGAATATCCATGTTAAACACTCCTGTGTTTGTGTAAAGCTTTTTGCATGGATATTTCATAATTGACAAATTGGAACCGTAAAGATAGAAATTTTGTTATCAGTGTCTTTATGATTTTTGGAATTATAGTGATATACCAAAAGAATTTGCTGTAAAAGGCTTGAGAGATAATCGTGAAGCCTTTATGAATAAAAAAACAACTCGCTTTTCTTTTGTTCTACTTAGTTAAAAAGAGGGATATGCCAATAAATTTCCTGGAAAAAGGAAAGCCCATTGACTAAAAGACAATCAGGTGGATAGTTTCAGTTTTAGTAGAAACTGGAGTTGCTGTAAAACAAAAAAAGGCTTTTCATTTTCATGAAAAACCTTTTTGTCGGAGTGGCCCGACTCGAACGGGCGACCACTTGCACCCCATGCAAGAATGCTAGCCAACTGCACCACACCCCGATTGTAATTTTAGAGCTTTATTTGCTAAAGACCTTTTGCTTTGAATCAGGAGATACCTTTCTTCAAACGCGGTTGCAAATATATAAAAAATTGCATCCAACGACCATAGGAAAGCTCTAAAATTATTATTGACCCAAAATCTCTTTTATAATGTCGCTAATGGTTTTATTATCAGCTTGTCCGGCAAATTTCTTATTGGCTATGCCCATAATCTTTCCCATTTCTTTGATGCTTGTAGCGCCGGTTTCGGCAACAATCGTTTTAATCTCAATGCGAAGCTGATCTAAATCCATTTGTTTTGGAAGGTATGCTTCGATAATTCCGGCCTGGTATTCTTCTTCTTCTGCCAGTTCAGGCCGATATTGCTCCCTGAAAATTCCCGCCGATTCCTTGCGTTGTTTTACAAGTTTCTGCAGCAATTTCAACTCCACCGATTCCGGAATTTCTCCTCCGCTGGCGTCTTTTCCTGTTTTCTCGAGTAATAATGCCGCTTTGATGGCGCGTAAAGCTTCAAGCTTTCTTTTGTCCTTGCTCAACATGGCCGATTTAATATCGTTGTTGATGAGTATCTCTAAATTCATAATTATTTTTTTTGCAAAGATAAGAAAACCCGATGTTCTGTTGGGAGCATCGGGTCTATTTTTAAAAGGATTATAAGTCTGTTTTTTAGTCTACATTGTCATGAAGAAAACTGTTGTTCGTTCTCATTTCCACATTGCCATCGCGCTCGGTGAGAGAGTAGCGTGCAACTTCCGATTCCCTGGATGTAACGGTGTGCGAAATCATAATATTCTTTCTTTTATAGGCAGGAACATTCTCCATTTCGTCGATGGACCCCGGTTTGTTTACATAGGACATTTCACGAAGCTTGCGGGCTCTTTCGCTCAATTGCTTGTCGCTTTGGGTTGGGCTTTGAGCCGGTTCGGCTTTTTTAACTTCGCTGCTATCGAAAATATTTAATTCTGGCTGAACTTTCTCTTCTGTTTTCTTAATGATTACAGTTTGTGAGGTCAACTCGGCTATTGCTGATTCTTTTTCGATGATGGAGGGTCTAATTTCATGTTCACCAAAAAGTGTGGTTACCGGTTTAGTTTCTTCAACAGGTTTTGTGATGAGAACCATTCCGCTTGGTTCGATTACCTCGGGCTTGACTGCTTCAAATACCTGTTCTTTTTCTTTTTTCTCATCTTCACCCAGAACAGTAATTCTGAAATTCGATTTAACGGGCTCTTCAACTTTGGCCGGGCGGTCGAAACCGGTGGCAATTAAAGTGATAGAGATGGCGCTGCCCAGACTTTTGTCGGTACCGCTCCCCCAGATAACATCGCATTGGTCGCCAGTATGTTCAATTATATACTCGGTAATTTCTGATACTTCGTCCATGGAGATTTCACGTTCAGCACCGGTGGCAATATAAAGAAGCATATCGCTGGCTCCGTTGATATTGCTGTCGTTGAGGAGTGGTGAATTCAAGGCCATTTCTGTAGCTATTTTAGCACGGTCTTCACCTTGTGCAATTCCAGCTCCCATGATGGCTACGCCACTTCCTTTCATTACCGTCTTAACATCTTCGAAATCCACGTTGATATAACCGGTTACCGTAATGATTTCGGCAATACCTTTAGCAGCAGTGGCTAATATATTATCGGCCTGCCCAAAAGCATCGGAGAGTGTGAGGTCTCCATGAAGTTGTCGAAGTTTATCGTTGCTGATTACCAGAATGGTGTCGACATATTTTTTCATCTCTGCAATTCCTGCTTCGGCAAGCTGACGTCTGCGACGACCTTCAAAAGCAAAGGGGATGGTAACAATTCCCACCGTTAATATGTCCATATTATACGCAACTTCAGCAATAACTGGAGCTGCGCCGGTTCCGGTTCCACCACCCATTCCGGCGGTGATAAAAAGCATTTTTGTGTTGGTACTGAGGGCTGCTTTTATCTTTTCTACGTCTTCGATGGCGGCATTTCGTCCAACTTCCGGCTTCGAACCGGCACCACGACCTTCTGTTAAATTGGTTCCAAGTTGAATTTTTGTTGGTATTTCACTGTTCTCAAGAGCTTGAACGTCGGTGTTGCATAATATAAAGTCTACACCGGTTATTCCTTGCTTAAACATGTGATTTACAGCGTTTCCTCCGCCGCCACCAACGCCTAAAACTTTGATGATTGATGATTGATCTTTTGGTGAATCAAATGTTAACATATCCTATCATTATTTTTTACTAAAGTATAAACGCTTATACAATAGTTATTTGGTTTATACTATCTTTTATTAACAAATTGGTTGTTGATAATTCACAGGTTTTATAGGGTGTGTAGCAGTTCATTTTTCCTGAAATTATTAACTAACATTATTGGGATCCTGGTCGAAAAATTCTTGTATTTTCTCGAGGAAACTTTTTTTACTTCCCGATGATGTAGTCACCGTGGGCCTGGGTGTGCTGACCGGCGAATCAGGTTCTGCTTTCTGCTGTTCCTGTCCTTTATGCCGATCCTTGCGCATCTCCATATCATATCGGTTAAAGCCTTCGATTACAAGACCAATACCTGTGGCATAGGTCGGACTGGCCAATTCTTCGAGCGAACCTTCCGCCAGATGTTCATTGGGGTAACCAATGCGCACATCCATTCCGGTGATAAACTCGGTGAGTTGAACCAGATGTTTGAGCAAGGCACCTCCACCTGTGAGCACAATACCTGCAATGAGCTTGTTTTCGTAACCTGAGTTTTTAATTTCCCAGTGCACATGCTCAATAATCTCCTCAGTTCTGGCCTGGATGATGCTGGCTAAGTTTTTCAGTGTGATTTCTTTGGGTGGACGACCACGCAACCCGGGAATGGCTACAATCTCATTTTCCTTGTTCACTTCGGAGAGGGCGGAACCAAATTTAACCTTCAGTTCTTCCGCGTGTTTTTTAATGATGGAACAGCCTTCCTTCACATCTTCGGTAATCACATCGCCACCAAATGGAATCACAGCGGTATGTCTGATAATGCCATCATGAAATATGGCAATATCGGTGGTTCCGCCGCCAATATCTACCAAAGCAACTCCGGCTTCTATTTCCTCGGCACTGAGAACGGCCCGGGCACTGGCAATGGGCTCCAAAATCAAATCTACTATGTCTAAATTACTCTTCTTCACACATTTGTAAATGTTCTTGGCAGCTGTGGTTTGGCCAATAATGATATGAAAATTGGCTTCGAGCGAGTTGCCCAACATGCCCACCGGCTCTTTGATTCCTGCCTCATTATCAATGATATACTCCTGCGGAATAACATCAATAATTTCTTCACCGGGGCTCATATTCAGGCTTCGCATATTATCCATCAACTGATCCACATCTTCCTGACTAATTTCGTCGTCGATATTTTTTCTGATGATGTTTCCGCGGTGCTGAAGACTTTTAATATGCTGTCCGGCAATGCCCACATTCACATATTCGATCTGAACATTCGATTTGGCTTCGGCTTCGGCCACAGCTCGCTGAATACTTTGAACTGTATTTTCAATATTCGACACCACACCACGCTTCACTCCAATGGATTCGGTTTTCCCTGAGCTTAGAATTTCGATTTTCCCATGAGAATTTCTTCGTCCAACTAAAGCCGCAATTTTGGTGGTACCAATATCTAAGCCTACAATGATTACATCTTTTGATTCCATGATATTTATTTTTTACTACACACTACTTGATTTTCGAATTTTATATTTATCGATCGGTATTTTTGCCAGTCAATAATGTCTTTTCCGTTGATATAGAACGTTTTTAGGTTTTTTAGCTTGATTTCCATGTTTTCGAGTTTGCCAAACTCAATAAGTTTTACTCCGATTTTTGGGATGAGCTCGGCTTCTCCCTTTTTGTTGATGTATATCTGATCGATAAGCGCATCGAGAAATTCATCGTCCTGAATGAGCTCAGCCAAATCGTATACATCGGAATATATCCGGGGGAGTCGGCGTTCGTTATTGAGTACTCGTATTTTCTCCTCCGGCGATAAATATGGTAAATGTCCGCTGGCAACCAGGAGTCTTTGAGAGTTCGACAAGCTGGTGCCCATGAGCACTTTCCCTTTTCCCAGGTACAGATTATAGCCTTTCTCGTCGAACACGCGCAAAATGGCTTTTCTCGATTTCACCTTCATCACTACATCGCCATTGAGTTTTAAAAAGGCTCTGACATCGGTAAACTGGCTGTTCTCAGCCACTTCCTTTTCAATTTCTTCCAGTTTGATATTGTCGATTCTTTGACCCACAATATGAGGCGATTTCTGAAGCACTTTCTTTTTAACCCCATCAACCGAAGCCAAAGTAGGATTCCACGACCAGGCCATCTCTACTTTTAAATCATGGGTGGGTCGCTTATTGTATTCGAGATTGGCAAATACGGTGGCCACCAGCACCACAACGAGGGCTGCTATCCAAAGAATTCTGTTCAATACCTTTTTCATCGGTTCAACATTTCTTTTAAGGGTTCAACCAATCTGTCAATATCTCCGGCACCCAATGTAACTAAGAGCTCTGGCCTGGCCTGGGCTATATAGTCAATCAATTCATCTTTGTGAATCAGTTTTTTATGGGGGTTTGTGATTTGCTCAAAAATGATATGACTGGTAACTCCCAACAAGGGTTTTTCGCGTGCCGGGTAAATATCGAGCAATATAATTTCGTTGGCCTGACTCAAACTCTGCGCAAAGCCATCGGCAAAATCGCGTGTGCGGCTGAACAGGTGGGGTTGAAAAATGACCGTCATTTTTTTATCGGGGTAGAGCAGTCGCAGCGATTTTAAGGCTGCATTTATTTCTTCGGGATGATGGGCATAATCGTCGTAATATACTGTTTCAGTGGTTTTTGTAATAAGCTCCAGGCGCCTTTGAATGCCTTCGAATTGAGCCAGACCCTCCTTTATTTCGGTTGGTGAAACTCCGGCCAACAGTGCCGCAGTGCTTGCTGCTACTGCATTTTCCAGATTTACTATTCCGGGCATATTCAATACTATGTTCCGGATTGTTCCTTGCGGATATCGCAAATCGAAGTGATACTTTCCTTCAATCAGTCTGATGTTTTCTGCCGCAAAATCGGCTTCTGCATCGGTCAACCCATAGGTAATATAATCAGTAAAATCGGGGAAATGATGGGCCAATTTGTTGTTGATGACCAATTTGCCTGTTTGTTTTCGCTGGTTGGCGAAGGCTCTGAACGATTCTATCAGATAGTCATGGGTTCCGTAGATGTCTAAATGATCGGCATCCATGGCAGTAATCAGCGCTATTTGTGGATGAAGTTTTAAGAACGACCGATCGTACTCGTCGGCCTCCACAACCATCCACTGGCTGGTGGGGTGGGTGAGAAGGTTGCTATTATAGTTTTTAGCTATTCCCCCCAAAAAAGCCTGACATCCCAGACTGCTGCCATGAAGAATGTGGGCCGTCATGCTCGAAACAGTTGTTTTTCCATGGGTTCCGGCTATGCCAATGGATTCATATTGTTCGCTCAGAAACCCAAGTATCTCCGAGCGTTTATAAAGTTTATTGTGGCGTGATTCTAAAAATAGTTTTATTTGATTTTCTGCAGGAATGGCCGGAGTATAAATATACAACACATCATCGTCGCCCAATACAGTTACTGGCAGTGCTTTTGGGTCGTCGTGATAACTGATAATGGCGCCTTCTGCTTCGAGCAATTGAGTGAGCGAGGTCGATGTTCGGTCGTAACCGAAAACCTCGCAGTTTCTTTGAAGGAAGTATCTGGCAAGGGCACTCATTCCAATGCCTCCAATTCCCAATAAATAAACATATTTTACCTGCACTAAATTCATACTGTTAATTTTATAACTTCCTGGGCAATAATGCGATCGGCATGATTAATGCCAAATTTTTTTATTTCTTCGGCCATGCTTTTCAACAGCTCCGAATTGGAAAGCGTTTGACTCCCAACGTCATATAGATCCATATTAACTTCACTATCGCGAATAAGGAGTGCGGCCTTTCGTTCCACCAGCCTTTGGGCATTTTTTGTTTGATGGTCTTCGGCGGCATGCGGATAGGGGACAAACACCACTGGTTTTCCAACAGCCGAAATCTCTGATATGGCTATGGCTCCAGCTCTGGAAATAATTAAGTCGGCGGCAGCATAGGCCAAATCCATTCGTTGGATAAACTCATAAATTTTTATATGCTCCAAATTTAATGGTGCTGTTTTCGATGCAATTTCTGCAAAACTGGTTTTGCCGGTTTGCCAGATGAGTTGGGCATCCAACTGCCTCCAGTCTTCTATTTTCGATAGAATGGCTCTGTTGATACTTTGGGCTCCCAGACTTCCTCCCACCACCAAAATTGTTTTTTTATGGGGTTGAAGCCCAAAGAACGAAAGGGCTTCGTTTCTTTTTCCTTCAATTTCAACCACTTGTTGCCGAATGGGATTGCCGGTGAGTATAATTTTTTCTTTGGGGAAATATTTCTCCATGCCTTCATAAGCCACACAAATGGTATTTACTTTTTGGGCCAGAAGTTTATTGGTGATGCCCGGATAGCTGTTTTGTTCCTGAATCAGGGTAGGAATTCCAATATGAGTGGCCATGTTCAGCGTTGGCCCACTGGCAAAACCACCCACGCCAACTACCACCTGAGGTTTGAATTTTTTAATGATACTGCGGGCTTTCAGCAGCGAACTCATGAGTTTAAAAGGGAAACCCAGATTCTGAAGGCTCAGACTTCGCTGAAATCCGCTGATCCACAAGCCTTCGATGGAAAATCCTGCTTCGGGAACTTTTTCCATTTCCATTTTTCCAATGGCACCAACGAATAGTATTTTGGCCTTTGGTTGAAGCTCTTGAATGGCTTTGGCAATAGCAATGGCAGGGAATATATGGCCCCCGGTGCCGCCACCGCTAATAATCACTCGTATTTCATTTCCTTGTCTCATAATTACTTAACTTCCTCAATGGGATCCTGCTCCTTTTGCAGTCCTACGCTAATGCTCTGAATCATTCCCAGAGCCATGCTGGTGAAAATAAAACTGGTACCCCCGAGACTTACCAGGGGCAAGGGTTGTCCGGTTACGGGAAGTAAATTCACAGCCACTCCTATATTTATAAGCGCCTGCGATATAATCGAAAACATGAGCCCCAGCGATAAAATAGCTCCAAATTTGGTATCGCTCCTTTTGCTGATGACTATGGCTCGATAGAATAAAGCCAGATAAACAAAAATGACCGGAAACCCGATGATGGTTCCATATTCTTCTATAATGATGGCATAAATAAAGTCGGCATGTGCCGAAGGTAAAAACGCCCGCTGACTGCTTTTCCCAGGCATTTTACCTATGATGGGGTTCGATGCAATGGCGATTTTGGCTTGAATCACCTGGTAATTGGCATCCTTATCATCGCCTCCAAAATTCTCGATCCGGCTCACCCAGGTGTCGAAACGCGGCAAGAGATTTGGATTCGACTTGGCCACGATAAAGGCCAGTACCACCACGAGCATGCCACTCCCAACCAGCCCCGCCAAATACTTTATCTTAACATGACCAATCCACATCATAAAAAAGGCCGACACAAAAACCAATAACGATGTGCTTAAATTCGATCGAAGAATAAGTCCGGAAACTAAGAAGGCAGGAAGAAATATGGCTCCCATAACATAATACATATCGCTGCCACCTTGAGTTTTGTCGTGCATTTTACTCAGATTTCGGGCTAAAAATGCCAATAGGACGATTTTGGCAAAATCAGAGCTCTGAAAACTGATTCCTATAATAGGAATGGTGAGCCAGCGACTGGCATTATTGATATTGGTTCCCATTACAGCTGTGACAAGCAAAATGGGTATCACCGCAAAAAGTGCCAGTTTACTTCCCCACTGAAAATGGGAGTATTTTATCTGCGAGAAGCCAAGCATGGTTACATAGCCCACTCCGATAATCACCAGCTGCTTAAAGAGAAATCGGATGTTTTCGCCCCCATATTGCTTCACGGCCAGATAGTTCGATGCAGAATACACCAAAACCAAAGAGGCCATGGACAGGAGCAGAAAAAGCACCCAGATGGTTTTATCACCCTTATGTACGAAAAATGATTTCAAGGTTATTGCTGATTATAACTCGTTTACGGCTTGCTTAAATTTATTTCCTCTGTCTTCGTAATTCTCAAACAGGTCGAAACTGGCACAGGCCGGCGAAAGGAGAACCACATCGCCGGTTTCGGCCAAACGTTGTGCCACTTCCACAGCTTCCTGAGCCGAGTAGGTATCTATAATGATGGGTTTCGATTTGCCAAAGGCTTCGTGAATGGCTCCGTTGCTAAGTCCAAGACATACAATGGCCTTAACTCTGGAATCCACTACATTTTTAATAGATGAATAGTCGTTGCCTTTGTCTTTTCCACCGGCGATCCAAATAATTGGACGGGTTATGCTCTCCAAAGCAAAATAAGTGGAATTGACATTGGTCGATTTGGAGTCGTTGATGAATTGAACGCCTCCAATGGTAGCCACCTTTTCCATGCGGTGAGGCAGCGATTGAAACTCGGTGAGCGATTCCTTCAGATTTTTATTTCTGATGCTGGTCAATTTAGCGGCAATCCCTGCTGCCATTGAGTTGTAGGTGTTGTGTTTACCTTGCAATGCTAAGTCTCTTAGTGTCATGATGAATTCGTCCTTTTGATTTTTAATAATTAATTTATCTTTCTCCAACCAGGCTCCCTGCTCCACTGGGCTATGGCTCAGTGTAAAAGGAATCTGTTGTGCCTTTGTTTCTGTTTTGGCCAATTCGGCGGCAATCACCGCATCGTCGGCATTGTAAATGAAGTAGTCTGATGTGCCCATATTGTTCAAAATCCGCATTTTAGAATTCACGTAATTCTGAAAACTGTGGTCGTAGCGATCTAAATGGTCGGGGGTGATATTGGTGAGAATGGCAATATCTGCTTTGAAACTGAACATGCCATCTAACTGAAAGCTGCTGATTTCCAATACATAGATATCAAACTCATCCTGTGCCACCGAAAGGGCAAAGCTTTTTCCAATATTGCCCGCCAATCCCACGTTTAATCCGGCCTGTTTAAGAATATGCCCGATAAGACTTGTGGTCGTGGTTTTTCCATTGCTCCCGGTAATGCAAATCAGCCGGGCCTTGGTAAACCACGAGGCAAATTCTATTTCCGAAATCACTGGAATATCCGTGCTTCTCAGGGCTTTTACCAAAGTTGCATCATCTGGAATGCCTGGACTTTTTACTACCAAATCGGCCTCCATGATTTTGCTTTCGGTGTGTTCACCCTCCTCAAACGCTATTTCATTATTTTTAAGAACTTTTTTATATTTTTCATTGAGTTTCCCGCTATCGCTAAGCCAGACTTTATAGCCTTTCTGAACCCCCAGAATGGCTGCTCCCACTCCGCTCTCACCTCCGCCGAGAACCACTAATTTTTTCATTTATCGCAGTTTTAATGTCACAATGCTGATAACTGCCAGCAATATGCCTATGATGAAAAACCGTAATACTATTTTTGGTTCCGCATATCCCAACTTCTGGTAATGATGATGAAGCGGCGACATGAGGAAAATTCTTCGGCCTTCGCCATATTTGCGCTTCGTATGTTTGAAATAACTCACCTGCAAAATCACCGATAGGCTTTCCATCAGAAATATTCCACACAGAATGGGAATCAACAGTTCCTTGCGGATGAGAATGGCAAAAACAGCTATAATGGCTCCAATGGTCAAACTTCCGGTGTCGCCCATGAATACCTGAGCGGGATAGGTGTTGTACCAGAGAAATCCTATGGTGGCTCCAACAAAGGCGCTCATGAAAATGGTGAGTTCGCCAACATTGGGTATGTACATAATATTCAAATAATTAGAGAAAATGATATTGCCACTCAACCAGGCAAAAATTCCGAGGGTAGCTCCCATAATGGCCGATGTGCCTGTGGCCAGCCCGTCGATACCATCGGTGAGATTGGCTCCATTGCTAACAGCTGTGATGATGAGAATAACAATAGGAATATAGACCAACCAGGCCCATTTATTGGCCAACGGACTAATCCAGCTGATGAGCATGGCATAGTCGAAAACATTATTCTTTACAAAGGGGATGGTGGTTTGGGTCGACTGCACTGGTTGAACACTCACTCCGCCTTCTTTCAGAACATAGCGCATGGTGGGGGTCTCGGTTTTTATGGTTTGTTCAATATTGCTGGTGCCCGGGTTTTCGTTAATAGCAATGTCGGGGTGAAAAAACATCACTGAACCAACCACCACACCAAGTGTCACTTGTCCTATCACCTTAAAAATTCCGCGCAAACCTTTTTTATTCTTTTTGAATACCTTGATGTAATCGTCGAGAAATCCAATCATTCCCATCCATAAAGTCGTGAAAATCATTAGAATGATATAAATATTATTCAGCTTGGTAAATAGAAGTACCGGAATGAGAATACTTCCAATAATAATGATACCTCCCATGGTTGGGGTTCCTTTTTTCTCCAATTGGCCCTGGAGTCCCAGGTCTCTGATGCTTTCGCCAACCTGTTTTTTGTGGAGAAGCTCGATGAGGCTCCGGCCAAAAACCATTGAAATGAACAGGGAAGTAATCACAGCCATGGCAGCTCTAAAGGAGATGTATTGAAATACATTGGCTCCCGGCATATTAAATTCTTCTCTCAGATATTCGAATAAATAGTATAACATATTAATTCCGGGTAAATAGTTTGTTAATCAATTCTTTGTCGTCAAAATGGTGCTTCACGCCAGCTATATCCTGATAGGTTTCATGGCCTTTGCCCGCAATAAGAATCACGTCGCCGGGAGTTGAAATAGCCAAGGCTGTTCTGATGGCTTCTTCGCGGTTGGTGATGGCCAGACAGCTTTTTAATTCCTGAAAACCCAATCCTGCCTTCATGTCGTTTATGATTTCTTCAGGATTTTCGTAGCGGGGATTGTCAGAAGTTAAAATGAGTTGGTGGCTCATGGAAGCAGCAATGCGAGCCATCTCGGGTCTTTTGGTTTTGTCGCGGTTTCCACCGGCGCCAACCACTGTTATTATTTTACCATCGTTCTGATGGATGTCTTTAATCGTTTTAAGTATATTTAACAGGGCATCGGGGGTATGTGCGTAGTCCACAATGGCTATTTTCCCTTCAGGCGATTTAATAATATCGAACCTGCCATTGGCACTCGAAATATTGCTCAGCTGTGCCAGAACTTCATCGGGCTCTTGTTTCAATAAAACTGCTGAAGCGTAAATGGCCAGCAGATTGTAGGCGTTGAATTGTCCCACCAAACGGAACCAAACATCTTTGCCATCGATGAGTAAATTCAGCCCCGTAAATTGGTTTTCGAGGATGCGCGCATTAAAATCGCCCAGAGTTTGAATGGCATAGGTATATTTTCCAGCCTTGCAATTCTGGAGCATGATTCTGCCATTTCGGTCATCTTCATTTACCAGGGCAAAGGCGTCGGACTTTAATTCGTCAAAGAATATTTTCTTTGCCTTCAGATAGGCCGAAAATTCTTTGTGGTAGTCCAAATGGTCGTGGGTGAGGTTGGTAAAAATGGCACCATCGAAATCCAAACCCGCTGTGCGTCCCTGTTCCAGGGCATGGCTGCTCACTTCCATAAAACAATGGCTGCAGCCTTCTTCAACCATTTCGTTGAGTAGTTTATTTAAACTCAAGGCATCGGGGGTGGTGTGGGTTGATGGAATAATTCTGGAGCCAATCTTGTTTTCAATGGTCGAAAGCAGTCCGGAAAAGTATCCCAGGTGTCCGAATAGTTCAAAAAGTAAGGTAGCTATGGTGGTTTTTCCATTGGTTCCTGTTACCCCCACCAGAATCAGTTTTTTGCCCGGCTCATCATACCACCGCGATGCCAGTTGACCCAGAGCTTTCTGACTGTTTTCCACTTTTATAAAGGTTGCGTTGGTGGTGATGTCGCCCGGAATTTCTTCGCAAACTACAGCAACTGCTCCGCTCTCAATGGCTTTGGCAATATATTGATGACCATCGTTCAGGGTGCCTCGGGTGGCAACAAACAAGAAGCCTGGTTCTACTTTTCTGGAGTCGGATTCTACCGAAGCAATAACCGGTTCCACGGAGCCTGAAATCTCCTGAATGACCAGATTTTCTATGAGTTGGCTGAGTTTTTTCATGAGCTTGCTGAGAGTCTGAGTGTGATTACTTTTCCTTTTACAGGCTTGGTTCCTGCTGGCAGCGACTGCTCTTCAACGAAACCTTTCCCAATGATTTTTACTACCAATCCCATTTCTTCCAACAGGTAAACCGCATCTTTGGCGGTCATTCCCTTAAGTTTTGGGATAATCTTGTCAGAGATTTTTTTAGCGGCAAGTTTTGATTCGCCTTTTTCGGGTATTCCAACTACAAAATTCTGACTGTCATCTATGTCCTGATCCAAGTCCATATCGTCAACCAATATTTCATAGTCTTCGATGGCACCCTGTTTGTAGGCGAGAATTGGGTTATAGTTGATTTTCCTTTCGGTTTCCTCATTCCTTATTTCTATATGGTTGGCATATATATAATCCGATATATTTTTAAAAACCGGAGCCGCAATGGTGCTGCCATAATAAGCTCCCGACGACGGATTGTTTATTACAACTATGCAGGTATACTTTGGATCTTCAGCGGGGAAATATCCACAGAAGGATGCCTTATAATTGGTTTTGTTATAGCCGGTATTTTTTTGGGCTATCTGGGCTGTTCCTGTTTTACCGGCAATGGCATAATGCTTGGATTTTATGGCTTTGGCAGTGCCGCGTTCCACCACGCCTTCCATCATGCTTCGAAGCTTATTAAGGGTACTGTTCGATGCTATTTTGCTGTTCATCACCACAGGGCCAAATGATTCAACAACACTGTTTCCTTTCTTAATCTCTCTGACAAAGAGCGGTTTCACCATTTTTCCATTGTTGGCAATGGCATTGAAGAAAGTAAGGGTTTGAAGGGGGGTTATTTTGAGCTCATAACCATAGGCTATCCAGGGCAACGAAATACCCGACCACGATTTGTCTTCCGGGTTTTTAATATAAGGATCGGTTTCTCCTTTTATTGGAATATCGAGTTTTTGATTAAATCCGATGTCATACAAGGCATTAATAAATTTCTCCGGCTTTTTCTTGTAATACTTCGAGATGATTTTTGCAATCCCCACATTCGACGATTCTTCAATAACCTCCCGAACGGTGATAATACCATCGCCAATTTTATGGGCGTCCTTTATAGGGATGCCATAGAATTTTGTACTGCCATTTTCTGTATCCACAGTATCCTCCAAATCCACATAACCGTCTTCCAAAGCCACCAGCATCGATGCAATTTTAAAGGTAGAGCCTGGCTCCGATGCGTCGCCAATGGCATAATTGAAGGTTTCGGTATAGGCACCACTTTCGTCTTTACTCAGATTGGCCATGGCTCTGATTTCTCCGGTTTCCACTTCCATCACTATGGCACAGCCATTCTCGGCATCATGAGCCTGAAGTTGCTTGCGTAGAGAATATTCTGTTACATCCTGAATATCAATATCTATGGTGGTGTATAAGTCGTTTCCGTTTTCTGGCTTCATATCGTTGGCCGGATCAATGGGCATCCAAACTCCGCCTTCAATTTTCTGAACCACTCGGGTGCCTTGTGTGCCCTCCAATACATCGTTAAATGCGCCTTCCAGACCAACTTCATAAACTCCCTTTTCGTAATTGAAAATTCCTATGGTTCTACGGGCTAAGTTTTTATAGGGCAGCTCACGAATGTTCGATTCAATTGGAATTAATCCCCCTTTGTTGCGACCCAATTTGAAAATAGGAAAGGTTTTCAGCTCGGCAAGCTGCCTAAAGGTTACATTTCGTTTCAATAGACAGTAATAGTCTTTCTCTGCACGTGCTTGAATCATGAGCTTCTTATAACTGGCTTTCGATCTGTCTTTGAATAGTTTGCTTAGTTTTTCGGCCAGTTCATCCACATTGGCATTAAAAAACTGGGCACTTTTGTTGGAGATTAAATCGACACGGATTTCGTATTTGGGAATGGTTACTGCCAGCAGACTGTTATTGGTGCTATAAATGTTTCCCCTTAATGCATCGATTTTCATCTCTTCAATGGAGCGGCTTTTGCCCATTTTTCTCAGTTCAACCCCTTCATAAAATTGAATATGAATCACTCTGGCCATGATGGCGAAAGCGAAAAGAATCATCATGAGGTAGGTGAAAATACCTTTGAGCTGAACCGATTTTTTTGTTTGTTCCACTGTCATAACCTATCGCTCAATTTTATAAGGTGGAACATCTGACCTTTTTAACCCCAAATCCTTCACCATTTCGGCCATTTTGGTGGGGCGGGTACTCTCCATCAACATAGATTTCATGTAAATGGATTTGATTCTTATGGCCTGGGTTTCGTCTTTGGTTTTTTCGATTCTGCGCTGGGTATCCTGAGCTCGGAAAGTATTGCTGATGAAAAGGATGATGAGGACAATAATGTAAATAATGAACCGGAAGTTCTTCTCAATGGAATCCTGAGAGAAAAAACTACCATCGAGAAATGGCCTGATATAAGTAAGTAGAAAGCTTTTGGGCTTTTTTACTTCATCCTGCTCAGGAACTTCTTGTTCTATGTCGTTTATCTGATTCATCTATTCGTTTACTCTTTCTGCTATTCTTAATTTGGCACTGCGTGCTCGATTGTTTTGTTCTATTTCTTGTTCGCCGGCAACCACCGATTTGCGGGTGATGGCTTTCCATGGGTTTAAAATTTTTCCATAGAAATCCTTATGAAGTATGCCATCAACATTCCCTGTTTTTATAAAGTTTTTTGCGATTCTGTCCTCTAAGGAATGGTAGCTCATTATAACCAACCTCCCCCCGGGATTCATCATGTCGGTAGCCTGATTGAGCATGTCTTTCAATGCTTCCAATTCCTGATTCACTTCTATTCTCAAAGCTTGAAAAACCTGAGCAAAGAATTTGTTGTCCTTAAATTTGGGGGCTAAATGCGTCAAGCTTTCCTTGAGTTGCTGAATGGTTTCGAATGGCTGGTTTTCGCGGGTTGATACAATATGCTGACTTATTTTCCATGCATTGTCGAGTTCGCCGTAAAGTCTGAAAACTCTGGTCAAATCGTTAACTTCGTAGCTATTAAGTATTTGGCCGGCTGTAAGCGGTGTTCTTTGATCCATTCTGCCATCGAGGGGTCCGTCGAAACGGGTACTGAAGCCGCGTTCTGCAGTGTCGAACTGATGGCTCGAAACGCCCAAATCGGCCAGCAAACCGTCTATATGCTTGATTCCGTGAAGTCTGAGAAAATTTTTCAGGTATTTAAAGTTTTCCGGAATCAGCGTAAATCGAGGGTCGTTTATAATATTCTGCAGCGAATCTTTGTCCTGGTCGAAAGCTACTAACCTGCCGGTGGTAATTTGTTCCAGCATTTTACGGCTGTGCCCGCCGCCACCAAAAGTAACATCCACATAAATCCCGGCAGGATTTATCTGAAGTCCTTCGATACATTCGTTGAGCATTACGGGCAAATGATACATAGCTTACTTTTTACTTACTCAATGTCAGGGGACATTTTCCCCATCACTTTTTCAGCAAGCAGACCAAAATCAACATCTGGATTGTTCAACACCATTTCGTAGGTGTCTTTATCCCAGATTTCTATTCGGTTAATGGCCGATGAAATCACCAAATCCTTCCGGATTCCGGCATAATTCACCAAGTCTTTGGGTATCAAAAGTCTTCCGGCATTATCCAGGTCGGCAGTTCTTACACCGGCCATAAAAACCCTGATAAAATCGTTGTTTTCCTTAACAAATCTGTTGAGCTTGGTCAATCCCGCCGCCTCCTTGTTCCATTCGCTCATCGGATAAAGCTCCAGACATTTCTGAAAAACACTTCTTTTAATTACAAACCCTTCATTAAGAATAGATTGAACTTGTTTTTTTAAATCCGACGGAATCATAATGCGACCTTTCGCATCTGCCTTTACTTCGTATGATCCAATCAAATTTATCATTGCTTGCTAAAATTGAGTGTAAAAATATAGCTATTTTACCACTTATTACCACTTATAACGAGACTGTTAATAAAATGTTGCGTTATAAACATTCTATTCTAATAAAAAATATTGTAAAATGAATAAAATCAATGATATAAGTGATTATGTATTTGGTGGTAAAAAGTGGGGGTGTTTATAACTTTTTTGAAGATGAATCGACGGGTTTTAATATAGAATCTGAAATCCTGCATTTTTCTAATCGTCTGCAACCTTTTGCAATTGTGCATTTTATCCAATCTCTCTGAACTGGCCAAAAGGAAGCTCAAAGCTCCCAAGGCCAACTCCCACCTAAAATTGACTGAGATACCCGGTGGTAAAATGTGGGCGAATTTGATAAACCAGTAGCATCAATTCTGATTCCCGACCACAATTTCTGCCATCAGTGGGTCAAAAACCCTATTGTTTAACAGAAATAGCTATTTTTGCAAAAAAGCTCGTTGGTAGTTCTCACGGAAATATGTTTCGCGAATAGCAAATTAAATTTTGCAGCGGCTGCATTATTCGTATCGCACAGCTCCAACGCTTTTGGGGGAGGAAGTAAATATATCGGATATGGAAAAAGTAATCGACATCGAAAAGGTTATTGCCAGCAAGAATCCTAAGCTGCTCAGGTATATGCCTTCGTTCATCATAGCCTATTTGAAACGAATTATTCATCAGGATTTGCTCAACGATTTTTTGCATAGAAACAAACATTTGGTAGGGTTCGATTTCATAGATGCCATTCTCAATGAGTTTGGGGTTCATGTGAGATGGGAAGGCCTGGAAAATATCGACCCTGCCAAAAGACTGATTGTAGCTTCCAATCATCCCCTGGGAGGAATGGATGGCATTGCTTTGATGCATGTGGCCGGACAAGTTCGTAAAGACATCCTTTTTCCCGTGAACGATTTGCTCATGAATCTGCCCAACCTTAAGCCTCTTTTTGTCCCCATAAACAAGCATGGAAGCAATTCGGAAAATGCCCGAATCATCGATCATGCTTTCGAGAGCGATGTCATAATGCTCTATTTTCCGGCGGGTTTGGTAAGTCGTAAACAAAACGGCCAAATAAAAGATTTGGAGTGGAAAAAGACCTTTATCAAAAAGGCCCGAAGCCACCGCCGCGACATTGTGCCAACCTATATCTGGGGAAAAAACAGCAACTGGTTTTATAATTTGGCCATTTGGCGAAAAAAATTCGGCATCAGTGCCAACATCGAAATGCTTTATCTCGTCGACGAAATGGTTAAGCAAAAAGGAAAAGAAATTGTGATTAAATTTGGCGAGCCCATTCCCTACGAAAGTTTAGATAAATCAAGAACCGATGTTCAATGGGCCGAAACAATCAAACAAACCGTATATCAATTAAAATAACTATATCCACATGAAAACCATCATTCCCAAAGTAGATCGGAAATTATTAGATGCGGAGCTCACCAACGATAAATATCTGTGCGACACCAATAATGGTGGAAATCAGATTTTTGTGTTCACAGCACATGAATCGCCCCACCTCATGCGCGAAGTGGGTCGACTGCGCGAAATCACTTTCCGCGATGCCGGCGGTGGTACAGGTTGCGAAGCAGATATCGACGAGTACGACAAACTCGAGAAACCTTTCCAGCAACTCATCGTGTGGAATCCATCGGACAAAGAAATTGTGGGTGGTTACCGCTTTATACATGGTCGCGATATTCCTGTCAGCGGAACCGATGTAAAAAGTGCCACAGCGCACCTTTTTAAATTCTCGCCCAAATTTATCAGCGAGTTTTTGCCCCACAGCATTGAGCTCGGTCGATCGTTTGTTCAGCCCAATTATCAACCCACTTTCAACATGAAAAAGGGGCTATATTCACTAGATAATCTGTGGGATGGACTGGGAGCTATGGTGGTGGAAACCCCTGGAATTAAATACCTTTTTGGTAAAATGACCATGTATACCGATTATGATAAATCGGCCCGCGATATTCTGTTGTATTTTCTTTACCATTTTTTCCCCGATAAGGATAAGCTACTAACTCCCTACGAACCGCTTAAACTCGAATTGCCCGATCATGAATTGGAAGCTATGTTTACAGGTACCACCTTTGAAGAGAATTATAAAATACTGGTAAAAAATCTTCGCGATCGCAAAGAAAATATTCCGCCGCTTTTTAATGCTTATCTCAACCTGTCGCCCACCATGCGCACCTTTGGCACCGCCATAAACGATGAGTTTGGCTATGTGGAAGAAACCGGGATGATGATAACCCTGGAAGACGTTTACGAGAAAAAACGAAACCGCTACGTTCAATCCTATATCGCAAAAATTTCACGCAATTTTAAATCCATGAGGAAATTCAGGTATGACCGTAATAAATAGTGCAGAATTTTTAAAGAGCAGCACCAGTTTCGAACAATGCCCCACCGAAAACCTTCCCGAATATGCTTTTATAGGAAGGTCGAATGTGGGAAAATCGTCGCTCATCAATAAACTTTGCAGTCAGCCTAAATTGGCCAAAACATCTTCTACTCCTGGTAAGACTCAGTTAATCAATCATTTTCTTATTAACCAGCAATGGTTTTTGGTCGATTTGCCAGGCTATGGCTTTGCCAAAATGCCCGTTAAACTCAAGAAAAAAATGGAGATTATGATTAACGAGTATCTTGTGAATCGACCCAATCTCCTGAATATCTATGTTCTTGTAGACTCCCGCCACGAACCTTTAGAAATAGATCTCGATTTTATGGCCCGCCTGGCTTTAAACCAACTCCCATTTTCCATAGTTTTTACCAAAGCCGATAAAAACAAAAAGACCCGAACGATGGAAAACATAGATAAATACAAGGAAGTTCTGCTGCAAAGCTGGGAAGAACTGCCTCCGATTTTTCTCACAAGCTCCGAAACAGGCCTTGGAACAAGCGATATTTTAGAAGATATTGCCCGTATTAATCTGCTTTATTAGGCAATCCATCAATTCAAATGATTAACCTTAAGGCTTGCGAAGATTCTTAATTGATTTTTTAAAGCGATCGATTTTGTTTCTAAATTACTGAAATTCAGTAATGTAAAACCTTGCAAAATTCCCATATACCGCACTTATAGTTTTTTTACCCACAATACCTAATTTATTTGAATTTTTCCCGGAAACCTCTATATTTGTGGTTATCCTAATCAATTTTTAAAACTATTCCATTATGAAAAAAAATTTACTTTTAATTATTGCGATGTT
>DYSN01000160.1 GCA_020718205.1 Draconibacterium orientale | reverse complement strand
AAAAAACAAAAGCTATTTCTTGTCGAGCTCCAGCAAAGCAAAAGCATAGGCTCCCAGTGCTACGGCCCGGGCAGTTCCCAATTGGCTTACTCCAACACATACTTTCTTGGTGGAATCGTAATCCACCCATTCATCAGTTCCGGGAATCAGAATTTTTTGCCCCGAGGTCTTTAAAAAATCAGCTCTGCAATCGCTATTCTGCCAATTATAGGCGAATAATTCCATCCGTTGAAGGGGTTTGCCTTCGGGCGTTTTAAAAGTCTTGTTGAGCTCATCGGTTAGAGTGGGCAAAATGATATCCCAGGCTCCACTCAATCCGCCGCCAATAACCACCGGAGCATCGAACATGGTGATGGAATTGGCCAATGCATCGGCCGCCACCACTGCCAGCTCCCTGAAACCCTCCTGAGCCGCAGTCCTATTTCCTTCGGCCTCGCCTTTGGCAATACGGTATATTTCGAAAGGTTCAGGACACATGTCCATGGCAATGCCAGCTTCGCGGGCATAAACCCGCCGCACGCCTCTTATGCTCACACTTTCTTCGCAACTATACTCGCTATAGAGTGGATTGCCCATGCGGTTAATTTCACCACCTGCGCTGTTGTCGCCGGTGATAAGCCGCTCTTGCGTTACCAGGCCGCCGCCAAAACCAGTTCCAAAGGTTGCTCCAATAAGTTGCTGATAGATTTTAGGGTTGTTGGCTTTCCTTAATTCCTGATTAATGAGTGGCAAAAAACCGCCAATGGCTTCGCCCAGGGTAAACAGGTCGCCATCGTTATTGAGAAAAACAGGTATTTTAAAATGCTTGAGCAGATAGGCCGACAATGGAACGCCACCTCGAAAAACGGGCAGATTTGCCAGGTCGCCAACAATTCCGCGGGGATAATCGGCTGGACCCGGAAATGCAAAGCTAATGGCTTGAGCTTCTCCAGCCATGGTTTTGGCTTGTTCAAATCCGCTGACGAGCTTTTTTAGAAACTCATCGAGATTGCCAACTTTAGCGGGAATCACGATTTCTTCGCCCACCAGCTTCCCCGATTTCATGGCCGAGAAAACTAAATTGGTACCACCGGCATCTAAGCTCAAAACTGTCCTGTTGTCCTCGTAAATATTCATTTCTTTTAATTTTTGGTCATAACTATTGTGCCAGCCACAAAATCGGATTGAGCTTCGATGTGCTTTTCCAAATCTGAAACTGTAACTTGGTGGTATTGTCTTCGGGATCTTTGGCTATTTTGCCTATATCTTGTTTGGTAGCCACTTTATCTCCGGGTTTTACAAACACCTCGGCCAAATTGGAATAGAGTGAAAAATAATTTCCATGTTTCACCAAAACCGCAAAATTGGCCGAGCCGGGAACAGAGATTATACTTCGTACTTCGCCATCGAAAATTGCCCGGGCATGGCTTCCTTCGTTGGTCACCAAATCCACGCCATCGTTTCGGGTTTTAATACCTTTAAGCACAGGATGGTCGTGCTCGCCAAAGCTGCTATAAACCACCCCTTTAACCACAGGCCAGGGGAGTTTTCCTTTATTGTCTTCGAAATTCTGAGCCAGTTTAACCTGATCGGGAGTTAATTTGGTTTCCTTCACCTTTTTTGCTTCCGCTGCCAGAATTTTCTCAATCTCTTTTTTAAGCTTATCGCGTTGCTGATTCTTCTTCTTTAAGCTGGCTTTCAATTCTTTCTCTTTCCCTTTAAGCTCTTTCAAACCCCTTTCATGGCTTATTTTCTTTTTATTGATTTGCGAAATTTCGCTTTCTTCCTGAATTCGCAATGCTTCTTTTTCGGCTTTCAACATGGAAAGCTCTGCGATGGAGGCTTGCAGTCCGGCTTTTTTATCCGAAATAATTTGAGCCTGCTGTTTGCGATATTGAGAATACTGCTCAAAATATTTCATCCGCTTAAAGGCCTGATTGAAGTCTTTAGATGCAAAAACAAACATCAACCGGTCGTAGCGATTCATATTTTTCTGCGAATAGACAATCATTTTGGCATATTCGTCTTTCAATTCGACGAGTTCTTTTTCCTTTCGGCTCACTTCGAGCTGATGTTGTGCCATTTGCTCTTCCACCAATTGAATTTCGAGCCTTAGCTTCAAAACCAGATTTTCCTGTTTCCCAATCTGCTGTGTGAGCAGTCGGATTTGTACAACCGACATTTCCCGGTCTTTCTGAGTTTCTGATATTAAATCGTTGGTATATTTTATTTCTTTCTCCAGCTGACCAATCTGATCTTTTAATACCGACTTATTCTGCGCATGACCTGCCAAACCCAGAAAAAGAAACACCATCAGCAAACCAAACTGATTTGGATTTTTGACCAACCTATAAACTATTGATAGTGATTTCATTTAATTTCGGTATAGTTTGATGGGATATTGAAAGGAAAGGTGACTGCCTCGTTGATGGTTGCTTTTATTAAGGCGGCATCGACAACCACATCTTCCTTTGCCGACAAGACTATATTGTATTGAAAAGGAATAAGCTGGCCTTCAATGGCTTTAAAATTGCCATACTCGGCTTCTATCTTTTTATTATCGTTTCCTATTTCCTTAATTTTGAGCCGCTCAATTTTAAAATTCTGCGGATTTAACCACAAACTTTGATAGATGATCTGTTCGGCCTCATTTTGTCGGGTATAGCGTTTGAGTTTTCGGCGGTGCGCCGATTCCAGCTGATACTGCAGATGATCCACGGTGGCTTTGAGTTCCTGATAATCGTACCATTTAAAATCGTTTCCTGTAAGTATAGCCTGAACAATATCGAAATCGACCCGTGAATTAATCATTTGATTGATAAAGGAATAATTCCCTGCGAAAAAGGTTTTCTCTATTCGGTTGATATACAGTACCGAATCGTTGGTTAAAACAACTCTGGCAGCTTCGAGACCCATACCCACTGATATAGAAACCCAGATTACACTGTCGCGCTGAATTCGAATATTGAGTTTAATTTCATTCGATTTACCATCGGCAAGCAAAGTGGCTACTCCTTTGGCACTGTAGGTTTGAAAATGGCTTTCATTCTCCTGCATTTTATCAATCAAATAACTTGCTCCCTCCTCTTTGAGTGGCTCCTTAATGATTTTACGGGAGGTTGCGCACGATGAAGCAATCAATACTGCTATCACCGGCAACCAAACTGAATATTTGAACTTTAAAATTTCCATCAGTTATCCTTTAATTTACCTTCCAGCTCTTTGCTAACGCCACCCGCTTTTTTTGCCTTTTTCCAGTAGTGCCGCGCCTGTTTGCCATCGCCCAATTTCCAATATACATCGCCCATATGCTCTAAAATTACGGCACTTGGATTGCCGGCTTGCTCCATGGATTGTTGAATATAATTCAGGGCTAGTTCATACTTTCCCAACTGAAACAAAACCCAACCATAGGTATCCAGATTGTTTTCGTTAGGCGATAATTCCACCGCCTTTTTGGCCATTTGTTCTGCACGTTCCAATTCGCGGTTTTCGAGCGAAAGATAGTAGGCGTAGTTATTAAGAACAAAGGCGTTCTCGGGGTTTATTTCCAGACATTTCTCGTAGTTCATGTAGGCTTTCTCCGCTTCGCCCTGCTCATGACAGGCATCGCCCAGCAGCATATAAAACTGCTCCTTCAAATCCTGATTTACCACAAAATACAACCCCTGCTCCAGAGATGAAATAATCTGCGGATAATTTCCCAACTGAAAATTGGCCAGCGCATTGACGTAATATGGGAATTCCATTTCAGGAAATTGCTCCATGGCCCGTAGGCTAAAGGATGCTGCCTTTTCATTTTCCTGAGTCATGCTCAGCGAATAGAGCAGCTGATTCCAAACCGCAAAATGAGTGCTATCGAGTATTATCACTTTCTCAAATTCCACAGCGGCTTCGGCATAAAGGCTATCGTTGAAAAGTATATCGCCATAGATGGCGTGAGATTTGGGACTGTCGGGGTGTGTTCCCACAAGAATTCTGGCGAGTTCGTGAGTTCTTGATTTCAAAGCATCCTGATATTTCCCCGATTCCAGGTAGTTGGCCAAAATCTGTACTTTGGTGTCTATGTCGAGACTCGGATTGGAATACCCTTCTTTTAGATATTCAAAAGCTTTATCAGTATTATTAAGCTTTGCATAATAATCGGCCAGGGTAATCTGAATGTAGGGGTTGTTTGGATTTATCTTTAATACCTTTTCGTACCACCGAAGCGCTTCTTCGGTTTTTTGAGCCTGCATATACATTTCGGCAATCATGCTGCAATATTTTTCCTCATAGGGAAAAGCATCACTCAGTTCTATCATGGTGTTCACTGCCTTATCAAATTCTTTTTGCTGCAAATAGAGATTTTTCATTTGCAAACGGCTTTTTTCCGAAATACCGTCGATACTTTCAATTTTCAGCAGGCAATCCTGAGCTTTACCATAATTTTCCAACATGGAAAAGAAACCCGAAGCGGTTAACAAATAATCGGTATTGTTGGGTTCAAGAGCCATGAGTTTTTCCATAACTCCGGAGGCTTCCTTTATCTGATAGTTATTTCGGTACAAATCGACCAATAAAAGACCATACCATTTGTTGTTGGGGTCGAGATTCCACGCCTTTTCCATCCACAGGAGCGCTTCGGAATAATTTTGCTGATAAATCAAAAGCCGCGACAGCTCATACATGGCAGGATCATAAGCCGGATCAATTTCCAATGTTTTGCGGTAAAGGGTCACTGCCCGGGAATAATCTTCGGTGAGTTTATGTTTTTCAGCATCCAGAAATGCATTCATGGCATCGTGCGCTTTCTTGTCGTCAGCAACAGTTTGTGCCCAAACCTGAAAAGTAAGAAGTAAAGTGAAAATGAATAGCAGCGGTTTCAGATGGTCTTTAATCATTGGGTTTTTTTTTAGTATTTTTAGTTCTATTTTTTTCCTGTGCTTCCGAATCCTCCGGCACCTCTTTCTGTCTCGCCCAAATTGGCAACCTGTTCCCATTCCACACGTTCGTGGCGGGCTATCACCATTTGAGCAATGCGTTCTCCGTCCTCTATCAATAAATCGCTATCGGAAAGGTTGATAATGATAACTTTAATCTCGCCTCTATAATCCGCATCAATGGTTCCGGGAGAGTTCACAACGCCCACTCCTTTTTTCCAGGCCAATCCACTTCGTGGGCGCACCTGAGCTTCGAATCCCATAGGCAGTTCGATAAATAATCCGGTGGGAACAAGCACCCGTTCGAGCGGTTTTAGATGCAACGTTAGACTTAAATTGGCACGCAAATCCATTCCGGCAGAGGCTAAGGTCTCGTAGGCAGGTAGATTATGCTTCGATTGATTTATAATGTTTACTTTCATTCAATTTGTTATCACATGAGAAAAGATTGCAAAAGTACAGAAAAGTCCTTATAAAATGTATCTGTTTGCCAATTGTGGCCTAGTTCCTAAAAACATTGAATAAGCAGGATAAAGTATTGTTTTATAATATTTTAACAGATAGTATTAGTTTTCGCCGGCAATTCTGCCTTGCATTTTCAATA
>DYSN01000159.1 GCA_020718205.1 Draconibacterium orientale | reverse complement strand
AACAAAGAACAAAGAACAAAGAACAAAGAACAACGAACAACGAACAAAGAACAAAAGAACAAAGAACAAAAGAACAAAGAACACTTCGACTCCGCTCAGTGTCCCGTGTATGAACAAAGAAAAGAATGACAGATTTAGATCAACAATTGTTTTTATTTCTCAATTCGCTTCACTCAAGTTGGCTCGACCCTGTGATGTGGTGGTTCAGTAACCGATTGATTTGGATTCCTTTATATGCTTTTGTTCTTTATCTCATCATCAGAAAATACCAATGGCGGTCTGTAGGAATTATCCTTTCCATTGCCTTGCTCATTGCTGCCACCGATCAGTTTTCGGTTTTGATAAAAAATATGGTGGAACGCCCGCGCCCAACTCATGAACCCGCCCTGGCTGGGCAAATTCACACACTCAATAATTACCTGGGAGGAGCCTACGGGTTTGTGTCGTCACACGCCTCCAACAGTTTTGCTCTGGCAACCATCACCACCATTTTCTTATCCCCCTTTTTTCGGTGCTTTGGATATTGGGCCTTTACCTGGGCTTTCCTGGTAAGCTATAGCCGCATTTATCTGGGGGTTCATTATCCGGGTGATATTTTAGCCGGTGCTGCAGTTGGCGTATTGCTAGCCTTTATTATTCATAAACTCTATGGGGTTTTTATCGAAAAATGCACAAATCAATATTGCTGATGGGAAAGCTTGAAGAAAAATACAATTTAGATGTGGTTTTTGAGGACAACCACCTCTTAGTCATTAATAAAAAGCCCGGTCAAATTGCTCAGGGCGATAAAACCGGTGATATTGCTCTCAACGACATTGTGAAAAACTATCTAAGGGAGAAATATGAGAAGCCCGGGAACGTGTATCTGGGCCTTATTCACCGCCTCGACAGACCCACCAGTGGCGGATTAATTTTCGGCAAAACTGAAAAAGCCACCGTTCGTTTGAGCAAAATGTTTCAATATCACGAGATTAACAAAACATACTGGGCTGTGGTAGATCGAATGCCCGCAAAAGAAGAAGATACCTTGGTGCATTATCTTGCGAAGAACGAAGAAAAAAACAAGTCATTCGCAGTAAAAGCCGAAAGTAAAAATGCCAAAAAAGCGGTGCTTCACTATAAATATCTGGCTTCCATTAACAATTACCACCTGCTCGAAGTGAAACTTGAAACCGGCCGGCATCATCAGATAAGGGCGCAGTTGGCCACCATTGGCTGCCACATTAAAGGCGACGTGAAATATGGTTTTAAACGCCCCAATATCGATGGATCCATACATCTGCATTCGCGCTATATTCAACTCGTTCATCCCGTAACCAAAGAAAACTTAGTCTTTGTTTTTCCCCTTCCCCCCGATCCGGTTTGGAAACAATTTGAGTAGTTCTATTGCTTTCTTCAAATCATAAAACAAAAAACCCTGCCGAAGCTTCGACAGGGTTTTTTGTTTTTATAAAACGGAGACTATTTTTTAACTCCGGCCAATTGTTCCAGCATATCGGTGGTGATGGATTTTGGTCTTTCCAATGGATAGCCCAAAGCTCTGTCCCAAATAATATTGGCCAACACACCCAACGAACGTCCAACACCAAACAATACGGTGTAGAAATCGAATTCGGTGATGCCATAATACCACTGAATAATGCCTGATTGGGCATCCACATTGGGCCATGGATTTTTGGCTTTTCCCTGATCCAACAGAATCTGTGGAACCACTTTATAAAGCAGGTCAGTATATTTAAACAGCTCATAATCAGGCATATTCTTCAGACAGAACTCTCTTTGAATGGTGTATCTGGGGTCGGTTTTGCGAAGTACTGCATGTCCATAACCAGGAATTACCTGTCCGCTGTTTAATGTATCCCAAACAAATTGTTTCATTTGAGCTTCTGTAGGAATTTCACCACCCATTTTTTCTCTCATATCCTGAAGCCATCTGAGAACTTCCTGGTTGGCCAAACCGTGCAATGGTCCTGCCAATCCGTTCACCATAGCCGAAGTTGAATAGTAAACGTCTGATAAAGAGCTGGCAACAAGGTGACCGGTGTGCGCACTAACGTTTCCGCCTTCGTGGTCGGCATGAGTAATGAAGTACATACGGGATACATCGTCATAAGGCTTGCCTTTTCCCATCATGTGGGCAAAGTTTGCTCCAAAGTCCAACGCAGGATTCGATTGGATACGTTTTCCGTCGCGATATAGTTTGGCATAGATATACGAAGCAATTTCGGGAAGTTTGGCAATCAGATTCAGTGCATCTTCGTAGGTAGAATCCCAATAATCCATTTTATTGAGGCCAGTCTTATATTTGCGGTTGAAGAACGATTCGCGTTGCATGGTCATGATGGCCGATGAGAAGATGGACATGGGGTGCGAGCAACATGGATAAGCATCAATAACTTCGTAAACATAGCGGGGCAGAATTCTGCGGTTGCTAAAATCGTTGATAACTTCGTGAACCTGAGCATCAGTTGGCATTTCTCCGGTTAAAAGAAGAAAAAACAATCCCTCCACATAAGGCATTTCAGATCCTTTGGCTTTGGGTAATTTCTCGAAAACCTCGGGCAAAGTATAACCTCTGTAACGGATTCCTTCGTTGGGGTCGAGATAAGAAATATCGGTTACTAAACTCTTGATTCCTCTCATTCCTCCCAATACCTGAGAAACAGTAACGTCGGCAATTTTAACATCGCCATATTTTTGCAATAGATTGGCCACGCGAGGGCGGTGTTCTTCTATCTTTTGATAAAGTAAGCTTTTTAATTCGGACATATTATAGGTTTTTTGTTGTTTATATTAACTTTAACTACTCTTTTTAATCAAAAACCGACTGGGAATTCTTTCTATCAAAAATAGGATATAAATTAAAAATCCATCAGTTTTAACTTTCTATTTATTAACATTTTACCACTTAAATAGCATCGATAATGGCATTGAGGGTAGCACTGGGTCGCATGGCATTAACACAGAGTGCTGTTTCGGGTTTGTAATAACCCCCAATTTCAACGGGTTTACCCTGAGCTTCAATCAGTTCCTTATTGATTATTTCCTGATTTTCAGACAGCTGTTTTGCCAATGGGGTAAAGATTCCTTTCAATTCGGAATCTTCATGTTGGTCAGCCAAAGCCTGTGCCCAATAAAGAGCCAGATAGAAATGACCGCCTCTGTTGTCGAACTCGTTGACACGGGTAGATGGTGATTTGCCATTATCCAATACCTCGGCCACCGCTTTATCCAATGTTTTGGAGAGAACCAGAGCCTTTCTGTTGTCGGTTTTATTACCCAAATCTTCCAGCGAAACGGTGAGTGCCAAATATTCGCCCAGCGAATCCCAGCGCAAATGTCCTTCTTCAACAAATTGCTGAACATGTTTGGGTGCTGAGCCTCCGGCGCCGGTTTCGAACAAGCCGCCGTTTTCAAGCAGCGGGATAATCGAAAGCATTTTTGCCGAAGTACCGAGCTCCAGAATGGGGAACAAATCGGTGAGATAATCTCTGAAAACATTGCCTGTCACCGAAATAGTATCCAATCCTTTTTTCGATCTTTCCAGAGTATAATGCATTGCTTCGGTAGGGGCCATAATTTTGATTTCCAAGCCTTTGGTATCGTGGTCAAGCAAATAGCGCTCCACTTTGGCAATGATTTCGCAGTCGTGGGCACGCTTTTTATCGAGCCAGAAAATGGCTGGACTTCCGGTGGCTTTGGCTCTGTTTACGCCCAGTTTTACCCAGTCGCGCACAGGCAAATCTTTTACCTGACAAGCTCTCCAAATATCGCCTTCTTCTACCGCATGCTGAGTGAGAATTCCACCCTTGCTATTAACTATTCGGATGGTTCCTTTTCCGGGCGATTTGAAAGTTTTATCGTGTGAACCATATTCCTCAGCTTTTTGTGCCATAAGACCCACATTGGAAACATTGCCCATTGTAGCGGGATCGAAAGCTCCGTTGGCTTTACAAAAATCAACGGCTTCCTGATACCAGGTGGCATAGCAACGATCGGGAATTACAGCCTTGGTGTCGTGGAGTTTATTGTCGGGATTCCACATTTTTCCGCTGTCGCGAATCACCACCGGCATACTGGCATCGATAATGATGTCGTTGCTGAAGTGAAGGTTGGTGATTCCTTTGTCAGAATTCACCATGGCGAGTTTAGGGCGGCTGGAATATACCGCTTCAATATCATTTTCAATTTCGGTTCGTTGTCCTTCAGGAAGCTTTTGAATCTTGAGATAAAGATCGCCCAAACCTAAATCGGGATTTACGCCTAATTGACTGAATATAGTTGCATGTTTTTCAAAAACATCCTTATAATATATAGAAACGAAATGACCAAACATAATAGGGTCGGAAACCTTCATCATGGTGGCTTTCAGATGCACCGAAAACAAAAGGTCTTTGGCTTTGGCATCGGTGAGTTGCTCTTCGATGAAATTTCTCAGAGCTCTGGCACTCATATAGGTGGCATCGATTACTTCGCCGGCTTTAAGTGCCAGTTTTTCTTTAAGCACTGTGGTTTCTCCCGATGGACTCACAAACTCAATTTTTACTTGTTCTTCGGCAGGCATGGTTACTGAAACCTCGTTGCCATAGAAATCGAGTTCGTTCATAAAAGCCACTTCGGTTTTGGAGTCGGGAGTCCAGGCACCTAATTTTTTGGGGTATTTTTGAGCATATTTTTTAACTGACGGAGCCACACGACGGTCGGAGTTTCCCTGACGTAAAACAGGATTTACTGCCGAACCCAGTATTTTGGCATAACGGTTCGAGATTTCTTTTTCTTCAGCTGTTTTGGGCTCTTCCGGATAGTTGGGAATATTATAGCCTTTTTGCTGAAGCTCAAGTATTGCAGCCTTAAGCTGTGGAATAGAAGCACTTACGTTGGGTAATTTGATAATGTTTGCTTCGGGTTTAAAAACCAATTCGCCCAAAAAGGCCAAATCGTCGGGCTGTTTTTGGTCTTCGTTAAGGTTTTCAGGGAAAGCAGCAATGATGCGACCAGAAAGCGAAATATCACGGGTTTCAACTTCTACCCCTGCCTTGCAGGTAAAAGCATTCACAATGGGTAAAAGCGAATAAGTTGCCAACGCAGGTGCCTCGTCGGTGTGGGTATAAATTATCTTAGAACTCATAATTTTTACTATTTGTTTAAAATTACATGAATTTATTTGGTTTTAGGGTTTCTGTTTAAGCCCCCAAATTTACAAATGATTTATTATGTTTGCATAATAAAAGCAGAAAAATTCTCTATTTAAAATCAATAAAAATGAGCTCCATAGGCATTGATTATTTTAGTATTTCAAGGCTTAAGCGATTCGCAAACAGGCCTTAGAATACCTGATTTTAAAATACCAGGAGAATCAGACACCTCCAGCTTCCGCCAAACTAAATAAGCGGAGAAATTAGCGGTTGAAGAAAAAAATTTCAAAATAATTTGCGCCATTCAAAAAAATTTTATCTTTGCACTCGCTTTAAGCGAAATACTAACGGCGTCGTAGCTCAGTTGGTAGAGCAGAGGACTGAAAATCCTTGTGTCACTGGTT